>JBFLWP010000019.1 GCA_040757595.1 Nitrospirota bacterium
GCCTACGAGGAAGTCACGGTGACGGACGGCGGCACGCTGACGGGTACGGTCACATTGGTCGGCCAGGTCCCGAAGCCCAAGGGCTACAACCTCACGACGTTGCCGGACCCGGTGTATTGCGGGCGCATTTCTGACGGGCAAGGCTGGCGCATCCTCCAACCGTTCCAGGTCGGGCCGGCCGGCGAGTTTCGCGAGGTGGTGGTCTATCTGGAAGGCGTTGCCAAAGGCAAACCCTTCGAGGAAAAGAGCGTCCCGCAAATCGAAGCGAAAGATTGCCTCTTCATCCCGTTCACGACCGTCGTGCGGGACGATCAATCGGTGACGGTGGTCAACATGGACCCCGTCATGCACGACATTCAGGCCTATGAAACCTCCGAGCTGGGTGCGCGCGTGCTGTTCAACGTGCCGCTGCCGATGAATCCGCAGCACCCCCGGAACTTCAAGGATCGCAGCGAGGCCGCGCTGTACCACAAGCACATGGCCGGGGCGCCGTCGAAGCAATTGGTCAATCTCAGCAAGGGCCGCCGGGTCTTCGTCATGCAATGCGGCTTCCACGCCTACATGGAGAGCTGGGGCGTGGCCGTCACCAGTCCCTACTTTGCCAAGACGGATGGGCAGGGCCGGTTCACCATCACCGACGTGCCGCCTGGCACCTACAAGCTGGTCGTCTGGCATCCCTACATCCGAACGAGAATCGAGCAAACGGTCACGATCGGCCCGAAGGGCGCAGTGAAGGCCAATGTCGCGGTCCCGGCCCCGACCGGGCGGCTCTACGCGAACGAGGTGTTGGAGCATGACTACGTTCGCTACAACGTGCTCGAGGAAACGAAGAGGGAAATCGAGCCGATGATCCAAAAACAGGATCGCTGAACACGGAATGACAAGGGTGCGAAGCATCCGGCTCCAATTGATTGCGCGATGGGGGACATGTGAGGCGCCCTCCGACGAGACGGGGCGACGCGGGGACCGGAAGACGGAGGGGGCGGCGCATCGTCGGCCGCCTTGCGCTGGGGCTCCTGCTCATCTGTGCGGCGGCGGGCGAGGCGCGGGCCGACCACGAGAAGATCGTCCGCGAGCCCTGGGCCCCGACGCTTGAGGCCGAGCGGCTGGCCGCCATGGAAGCGCCCGAGGGAATGGTGCCGATCCCGGCTGGCCGGTTCCTGATGGGAAGCGACCCGCACCAGGACCCGGACGCCGGTCCGCAGGAGCAGCCCCAGCGCTGGGTCTACCTGGATGCCTTCGCGCTGGACCGCTATGAGGTCAGCAACGTCCACTACCTGCGTTTCGTCCTGGCGACCGGGGCGTCCTGGCCGCCCTACTGGCGGGCCGATCCCTTCCCGGAGAAGATGGCCTGGCATCCGGTCATCGGAGTGAGCTGGCTGGAAGCGGACGCGTACTGCCGTTGGGCGGGCAAGCGCCTGCCGACCGAGGCGGAATGGGAAAAGGCGGCGCGCGGCGCGGACAGCCGGATCTTTCCCTGGGGCAACGAGCCGGCCGGGTGGCTCAAGAGCAACATCGCGCATTCCGGCTCCAAGCGGGGCACGAAGTATCCGCCGCTCGCCAACGTGAACCGCTACGACCGAGGGGTCAGCCCCTACGGCGTCTACCAGATGGCCGGGAACGCGGCCGAGTGGGTGGCCGACTGGTTTGATCCGGAATACTACCGGCAGGGGCCGGCCGTGAACCCGCCGGGCCCCGCCCGGGGAGAAGATCGGGTCTTTCGCGGCGGCTCCTGGAACGAAGACCCGGAGGTCGCCCGTTCCGCCGGGCGCGGCGCGCACGCGCCAGATCACCGAAGTTATTTGATCGGATTCCGTTGCGCGAGCGATGCGCGTGAAGCGGGGCACCCATTGCATTCTGCAGAGCAATGGGTCCCGGTAACGCGTGAAGCGCGAGCCGAATCGCGGTGACTCTGGCGCCCGCGCGCGACGTTTCACGAGCGACGAGATCCCCACGAAGGAGGTCGGACATGGAACCCCGGCAGGTGAATGGGACAACGAAGCTCAACAGGCTGGTAGATATCCTGCTGGCCGGCGCGATCGCGCTGGCCCTGGCCAGCACGGTGTGGGGCCTGGACGTGGCGGACGTGATCACGTCGGAGTGGACGCCGGCGGGCAAACAACTCGCGATGGAGCGTGCCAAGACCTGGCCCGTGAAGGACGAGATGGTCCGCGTGCCGGCCGGCTGGTTTCTCATGGGCAGCGACAAAAAAGTGGATCGCAACGCATATGAGTCCGAGCGCCCGCGGCGGAGGGTCTATCTCGACGCCTTTGAGATCGACAAGTACGAGGTGTCGGCCCTGCAATACCTACGATTCGTGCTGGCGACCGACCGTTTGCCTCTGGTGGACTGGCGCTACGACGGCGGCAATTTCCAGGAGACGATGGCGCATCACCCGATCATGCACGTGTCCTGGTACGACGCCGACGCCTACTGTAAGTGGGCCGGGAAGCGGCTGCCGACGGAGGCCGAGTGGGAGAAGGCAGCGCGAGGTGAGGACGGACGGATCAATCCGTGGGGCAACCAGACGGCCGGTCTGAGCCGGGCGAATTTCGGCCGTTCGGGACTGTCCGGACCCGTGCGGGACCGGCCCGAGCGGCTGATGCTCTATCCCCCGATCATTTCCGTGGACAAGTATGAGAACGCCGTCAGCCCGTACGGAGTCTATCAGATGATGGGCAACGTCGCGGAGTGGGTAGCCGACTGGTACGACAAGGATTATTACAAGACGGCGCCAGACCGCAATCCGAAAGGGCCCGAACAGGGGACACAGCGGGCCTTCCGCGGCGGGGGTTGGATCGACAGCACCACCACGATGCGGGCGGCGATGCGGAACGGGACCGACCCGACCACGAAGATGAACTGGCTCGGGTTCCGCTGCGCCCGCGACGCGCAGGAGCCGGCAGGCCAGCAGGTCTCGTTGGCGGCCCCGGCGCCGTAGCTGGCCCCCCTACGACTTGATAAGTGACCGCTGTTGACGACCCGCTCGCAACGGGGTGAGGCATGCATCTGACCGTCAGGATTCCGGAGTCCGATGCCGCTGAGATCTCCACTGCACGCATCCTGGCCCGGCTCGCCCCTGAATTCCACACCGAAGGCAAGGGACCGGCGCTGGCCCACGTGGCCACCTTTGCCAACCTGCCCGATGATCTGGATCCGGCAGTGCGGCTCATCGGGGAAGCGATCAATCTTCCGGGTGTCCAGGTCGCGGTCAACTCGCGGCCCGTCGTCAGCCTGTCCAAGTTCTGGAGCGCCCTGCTCTGCTATCGCGACAGCCTCAGAGAGCCCGACCCGGGGGCCTTCTGTGCCCGCCTCTCGTCCCGGCTGAGCGGTCTTTCCGGCTGCCCGGACCGGACCTGCGTCTCCCACTGCCAATTCATCTGCACCCGCTGCCTCGGCGTGGCCCGGGAAACCGGCGCGCCGCCGCTCGCAGCCCAGCTCCGGGCGATCGCGGTCCAAGCCGAAGTGGAGTGGTGCCCCAATCTCAACCTGCCGCCCGTGAAGTGACCGACGCGGCGATCTCCGCGTCTCCGTGTCCCCGCGTCCTCGTGTCCTCTTGAACGGCGTCTCACGTCTAACGTCTCCCCTCTCACGTCTTTAGATAGGCCAAAGGCCCTATCCCGATCCTTGACTACAATCACGTTGACGACCGAATCCCGTCAAGGTGTCTGACGCCGCCCCCCGCTACAGTGCCCCCATCAATCTTTCACTCGCCTTGAAGGGGGGCATCATGAGCGGTCATCGAACAAGAAACGCGGGTTTGGGGGCAGCGGCGCTTTTGCTCGCGGCGGCGATAGTGGGAACCGTCCAACCGTCACCGGCAACGGCCGAAGAGAACCAGGTGTTCTTCCGGGGCGGCTTCGCAGCGGCGGCCAGCGACCGGCAGAACGAGCTTTTCACCGACACGTTCAACATTCTGGGGCGCGGGAACAACGCCGGACAGACAGGCTGGTACATCGGCGCTGGCTTGGACCAGGGAATGCACAAGAACTTCCTCGGGTTCCAGGGCATGTCCCTCATGGGCGAGATCGGGATCGAATTCAAACGGTTCGCCTCCAACACCGTGACCTCTGCAACGGCCCTGACCCCGGTCAGCAGGACTACGCCGGCGACCGTCCAGATCACGATGTTGACCGTGGACGTGGCGCCGAAGCTGAAATTCCGGGAGGGGGAGAGGCTCCGTCCCTGGGTCATTCCGATCGGGCTGGACTTCCACGTGATCAGCCCTCCCTCGAACCAGGCCGGGTATTTGGACATCGGCGCGCAGATGGGCGCCGGCGTCGAGTACAACATCTGGGGGCCGGTCAACCTCGGTGTTGACGGACGCTATCACTTCACCGCGAACATGACCAACACCGTGAACAACTACGGCTCAGTCGGCATGTACGTCGGCATCCTGTACTGACGGCGTAATGGGCAAGAACCGGCGGCGCGCCATTCGCTGGCGGCTGTCAGCCGAGTGGGCTGGACCACGGGACGGGGGGTTGTGCCGCCCTCGGGGCGAGGTGGTGCCACCTCCCACTACCTCGCCCGTCCCTCCCTGTCAACATAGGCAAGTGGCGTGTGGCGAAGAGGTTAGAGACGAACCCACCCCTTAGCCACGCGCCTCTCGCGCCCCTAGCCGGGACGGTGGTGATGTTCCCCCCGCCACGATTGGTCTATTGGGAAACCACCAAACGCTGCAACCTTCGGTGCGCGCACTGTCGCGCCGTTCCCCAGACCTGCGTGCCAGAGAACGAGTTGTCACTGGCTGAGGGATTTAGGCTGATAGATGCCATCGCGGAGGTTGGCCGGCCGATCCTCGTGCTCACCGGCGGAGAGCCTTTACTCCGCCGCGACCTGTTCGACCTGACCGCCTATGCGACGTGGCGTGGGCTGCCGCTGGCGCTCGCGACGAACGGAACGTTGGTCACGCGCGAGACGGCCCGGCTCATCGCCGACGTCCCGTTCAAGCGAATCTCCATCAGCCTCGACGGCCCTGACGCGGAGCCCCATGACAGCTTTCGCCGGGTTCCCGGGGCGTTCGACGGCGCAGTGGACGGGTTTATCCATCTAAAAGAGCTGGGGATGTCCATGCAGGTCAATACGACCGTGACCGCCCACAACCGCGACCAGCTCGAAGCCATCCACGAGTTGGTGCGGAAGTTGGGGGCCGATGCCTGGCACCTCTTTCTCCTCGTGCCGGTCGGGTGCGGGTTGGACATCGCCCCGGACGCTCAGCTCACGCCCCGCGAATATGAAGCCGTCCTCTACTGGATTGACGAGCTGAGCCAGAGCGGGACGATGGAGATCCGCGCCACTTGCGCGCCGCACATTCAGCGGGTTCGCCTTCAAAAGCAAGTGCTTGCAGGCGGATACGCTGAGGCTGAGGCAAAGGCCAAGGTTGAGGAGGACGAGGATTTGAAGAAGCAGTTGTTCGCTCAACCTCAGCCTAAGCCTGATCCGCAGACTCGTCGCGGGTGCCTGGCGGGAACGGGCATCGCCTTCGTCTCTCATCGCGGCGAAGTGTTCCCATGCGGGTATCTGCCGGTGAAAGCTGGCGACATCAGAACGCGGAGCTTCGCCGATGTCTGGGAATCGGCGGAGGTGTTCGCCGCGCTCCGGAATGCCGACCGCCTGGCGGGGAAATGCGGCGCGTGCGAGTACCGGATCGTCTGCGGAGGGTGTCGGGCCCGCGCGTACGGGTCCACAGGACGATACCTCGACGAAGAACCATTCTGCACCTACCTTCCCAAACCTTCTGGACCGCGATGACGCCCATTCAGTCAACCGCTGCGCACAAAGCGCCTCCCCCGGATTTTCCAACAGAGGAGGCGAAGACCGTGCTGGTCGTGGACGACGAGCGGCAGGTTCGGGATCTGGTCGGCGAAATCCTGAACGCGCAAGGCTATACCGTGCTGAGCGCCAGTGATGGGCGGGATGCCTTGCGCGTGTGTGCGTGCCACGAGAGCCCGATTCACCTTCTCCTGACCGAAGTTCTCATGCCGGACATGAGCGGGTTCCAACTCGCTGAGCGCGTGATTGCCCTGCGCCCGCAGACAGGGGTGCTCTTCATGTGCGGCGACACGGGCGACGTCCCTCTCGCCGAGACCCGCCTCAAGACAGGGATGTCATTCGTCCGCAAGCCATTCTCGCTCGACGCACTGGCAGACAAGGTCGGCGACGCGCTCGTGGAAGACCCTGCCGCATTACCCAAAACCGCGGCTCCTACCCCGGTGACTCAGCCGGTAGCCAGGCTTTGACACCCATCCCGTTTCCGCTTCAAGTCCTGCAGCCTGGAACCAGGCCATTCCTCTCTTGTAGCAATCGGCTACGGTCAACCCTGGCTCTGTAGCGCAATGACTCACTCATGCACCCCTTCGCCTAGGACATGAAATGATTTATGCTGAAAAATCAAATTGTTATGATTTATAATTGGATGTCTATCACGAGCAAATCGGTGGTGCATGGCTTGCATAAAACATCAAGGTTTCGAGAATATCCCTTGGTTTCATTTAACCCACTGAGGCGCGATGAAACAGAAATCCGGTCCCCTCCTGAACTGCGATACCTGCACGCTCCGGGCTCAATCCGTCGTCTGCGACTTCGAGGGCGACGAACTGTGTGCCTTCCAACGGATCAAACACTCCTTTTTCTACGAGCCCCGACGAACCGTCTTCTATGAAGGCCATGCCTGCCTCGGCCTCTACTTGCTCTGCACCGGGAAGGTGAAGCTGACCCGCTCCTCGGCGCGCGGCCAGCGGCAGATCGTGCATATCCTGGACGCTGGCCAACTGATCGAGAAGCATGCCTTCCGACCGGGTGCCGTCCACGAAGTCACGTGCGAGACCATGGAGCCGTCCCAGATCTGCCTGATTGAGCGGGACGCGTACCATGCGCTCATCCAGCGCAACCCTCGCGTGGCCATCAAGCTGATTCACCTCTTGAGCGAAGAAATCGGGAAAACTATGGACCAGCTTGATGAGTTCACCTTCAAGTCCGCCCGCGAGCGGCTGGCGAGCCTGCTCCTGGAACTGGTGGATCGGTTCGGCCGGACGGCGGAGCGCGGCGTCCAGGTTGACCTCGCCCTGAAACGCGAGGAAGTCGCCGAAATGGCCGGCGTCACGGCCGAAACCGTCTGCCGTCTCCTTAGTGCGTTTCAGAACGAAGGACTGGTCTGCCTCAATGGACGCTCAATCACGGTGTTGAAGCCGGATCGCCTGGCCCGTATCGCCAGGCTCTAACAGACTCCCTCCAGACTTTTCCCAGCCTTCCGAGCACTTCCGCGCAGGGCCCGCTTGGTCTCTGGTGCCGCCCGTGTGCGGATCGTGGTCGTCCGCCTGCCGAAATCCGCATAGGCCTGAAGACCTATGCCGCTCCGTTGAGATGCATCATAGGCCGGGCTGGTTGATTACAGGGCGGCTCCCCAGGCCCCCGCGCTAGGGTTGCGTACGTGCCATGGGGGGCCATTTTTCCGCATGGTCGCTCGTTCCGATCAGAAGTGGGTACCGGCGCATCGAGGAAACGGACGGACAGGCCTCCTGCTTGATCCTATCGCCCTCTTGACGCGTGAGCACGAGATGATCCGGGAGCAGCTCCGCATGATTGAAGCGATCGTTGGCCCACGGGGCGCTAATCCGCATGGATCCGGCATGCACGGGCTCGCGGAGTCGGACCGGGATACGCTCCGCCAGCTCTTCCGGTTCTTTACCAGCCGAGTCGGAGTCCACTTCAAGCGTGAGTCGTTGCTGATCGCCGCCCTCACTCGGACACGTGGGCAGAAGCGCGGAGAACGGGAGCAATTTGACACCCTGCTGCTCGAGCACCGGGCGCTGAAGGCCGGCGCAGCCGGGATACTCAGAAAGCTGAATCAGAAGCCGGCACATGCGGCCGATGACGGCGGTGCGGACCCCTTTGGCATTCTGACCTTCGTGAAACGGTACCGCGGGCACCTCGCATGCGAGGAACGCATCCTCTACGTGCTAGCCGAGATGCGATTGACCGCCCAACAGAAGCAATGGATCAGCCAACGGATGCTGCATGTCTGAAGCGTCAAGAAACAAGAGGCTCGGGGCTTGCGACACGAAGCGAAAAGGATTGAGGAAGGAGGTGACGGAACACCCGTAGACGGAACGGAAGCACGGCAACACGGGCAGTAGCATCAACGCGGGACCGTAGAGAGAGGAGGAACGAGTATGAGACGGACAAGAGGATTGGTCGCGGTCATCATGGCGCTCGCGCTGTGCGCGTCCACGGCCGGGATCGCGCTGGCCGCGGACCCGGAAGTCAAGACGCATAAGCAGCCGTATCCGGATCGGTGGAACTCGATCAAGAACCCCCCGGTCAACAAGTTCTCCTACCCGCCCGATATCTGGTCGGCCGAGAACATGTCGTTCCGGGCAACGGGCAAAATCGTCGAGTATTACCTGACCATCGAGCAGATCAAGTGGAACATCGTGGGCGACGTGTATGTGACGCAATGGGCATTCAACGGCCAGGTGCCGGGCCCGCTGCTCACGGCGACGGAAGGCGACATCGTGCGGATCACCGTCAAGAACAATACCACGATTGACCATACGATCCACCCGCACGGACAGTGGGTCCCGGTCAACATGGACGGGGTGCCGAACGTCACCCAGCTCTCGATCCAGCCGGGCGAGACGTTCGTGTACGAGTTCATGGCGAAGCCGTCCGGACATCACTTCTATCACTGCCACGTGAACGCGGCCACGCACATGGACATGGGGCTGTACGGGTCCTTCGTCGTGTATCCGGGACCCGAAGTGGCGGTGGGCACCACGGACAAACAGGCTGCGGATCCTGCGCTCAAGATTGATCGCGACTATGTGATGATCCTGGATGAAGTGGACACCCGCATTGACGACGGCGAGAGCGGCGGCATGGAGCTCGGCCATCCGCGCAAGATCGCCAATTTCAATTACTTCACGATCAACGGGAAGTCGTTCCCCGAGAGCCCGATGATCTTTGTGCGGGAAGGCGACATCGTCCGGGTCCGGTTCCTGAATTTCGGCTACTGGTCGCACGCGATGCACCTGCACGGCCATGCGTTCGCGCAGGCCAGCGCGGAGTGCGATCGGTGCCCCAGGATATGGGAATTCCGCGACGCCATGAACCTCAATGCGGCACAGCGGACCGACGTCGTCTTCAAAGCCAACAACCCAGGCCGGTGGGTGTTTCACTGTCACCGGGTGCCGCATGCGACCAACGACGGCGCCTATCCGGGGGGCCTGTTGACCATCGTCGAGTATGAGAACAACCCGTACCTCCCGGTGATTCCGCCGTTGCCGCTGCCGGGCTTCAAGACGATGGACGATCCGAAGACCATGAACATGTCGCTGTCGCATAAGGCGGTGAGGAAGCAGGTCCTTGGCGAATAGCGACACAGCGAGGAGGCCCGCTGGGTTGAGTGACGCAGGCGGGAGCCGCCTCGGGAACCGAGGCGGCCTCCTGCCGAAGGAGGGATGACTCATGAGAACCGGGACACCGAGATTGTGGGCGGTCCTCGGCTTGGCGGTGGGCCTGATGCTCCTGGCGACCACCGGCTGGGCCGATGTCGTCGTCGAGTCGGGAAACGTGCTGAAGATCGACAAGGCCGCCGGGACGCTTGAGATTGAATTGCGGAACGGAGGCAAGAAGTCCTTTACGATAACCGACAAGGACATTCTTGCCAGCCCGGTCTGGAAAAAACGGCTGAACGTTGGCGACGGCGTTGACCTCAAGGTGGACGGAGACAAAGTGTTGACGGTGCTCCGCCGAAACCTTCCGGTCACGATCCGGCCGCCGGAGACCGCAGCGGCGCCGACGAAATGACGCGCGCGTCGGCTCACACGAGTCCGGGAGCCTGGAATGGGACTGGGCTCCCCAATCTCCGCGTCTCCGCGCGGGCGCGGACCCGTCGGAAGGAATTCGGAGAAGAACATGAAGAACATGAATGGCAGACATGATGCGGCTCGAGCGTTGGGCGTTCTGCTGCTGGGCGGCTCGGTGCTGGCCACCACGGCCCTTGCGCAAATCCCAGCGCAAAAAGGGGCTCTTCACGCTCCGGTGAAGATCGTGCAAGGGACGATCAAAGCGGTTGACGAAAAAGCCGGCAGCGTCACTGTGGAGATCGTACCGGGGCAAACGGTCACGCTGAAAGTGGACAAGGCAGCCATGGAGCAGCTTCACCGTGTGGGCAAGAAAGGCGAACGGGTGGAACTCCGCCTCTCGGCCAAGGACGTGGTGGAAACGGTGGCGGTGGGGACGGGACCGTAACCAGAGCCGCGAGGCATCAGGGGCGAGGCGAAACCGAGGTGACGGACATCCTATGAAGATCTCGGGCGTGATCGTCGCGCTGCTCCTCATCCTATGGAGCGGCGCACAGGTGAAAGCGGAGACCTATACGGTCTTCATGAAAAATCGCGCGTTCAACCCGGCCCAGCTCCCGATCAAGGTCGGGGATACGGTCCAGTGGATCAACGACGACGAGGACGTGCACCTTGTGATCAGCGGCAAGGACTTGAACGATCCCGCCAAGGGCAAGCCGCTGGACTCCGGCACGCTGTTGCCCAAGCAAACGTTCTCCTACACATTCTCCACGCCCGGCGTGTACCCGTACATGTGCGTGATCCACTGGTCTCTTCAGTCCATTACCGGCATGGCCGGCATGATCGGAGAAGTCGTGGTGGAGACGGACGATCGAGCGGAAAGGAGGTGAGCGACGTGCGAGGCGCGATGCTGGCCGCGGCGGTGCTGCTGACCATAGGGAACGGGCAGGCATGGGCCGGCGCCCCCTCGACGGAAACGGGCAACCGGAGCCAAGAATCCTCGGCCGGCCAGCGCGCAGGCTTCGATATCTTCCTGATGGGGATTGTGACCCAAACCAACTACGAGGCCAGTCCGGTGACCATCACGATGAAGGTGATCGAGGGGGCTCTGGAGCGGCTGGGGCAGAACATCGAAGTAGTCATCGAGACAGAGGAGGCGGTTAAGCATTTCAAGCGACGGGTGAAAGTCGGGATGGAGCTAGATACGCGCGTGCGGGTGGGCGCCGACGGCAAATTTTATATGGTGACGTCGCAGCGCCGCGGCATCCCTTCCCGTGAGTTTAAAGGCGGCCCGACCATTGACGAAAGCGTCAAGCGCCTGTTGGAGAGCGGCGGATAGAGCCGGTGAGCGCAGGAAGTTGATGGTCCATTGGTCATTCGAGCTAGGAGGAGAAGACGACATGGACAAGGGACATGGCTGGAAATTGATCGGGATGGGAATCTGCGGGATGACGGCAGCGGCCTGGCTGGGCGTGTCGGTGCCCGAGGCCTACGCCGACGGGACAATCACCGGCACGGTCTCGTTCTCCGGAAACGCGCCGGCCAATCCGAAAATGCGGGTGGCGAAAAACGCGGACTATTGCGGAAGCGAGGTGGAGATTCCGGTCTTGGTCGTGAATCCCAAGAACAAGGGCGTGCGCTGGACGGTCGTCTATCTGGAAGGGGGCAGCGGCGGGCCGACCCAGCCGAAGTATACGCTGGAAATGGGTGATCCAGGAAAGAAATGCGACTTCGTCCAGCACGTCACGGCGATGGTGAAGAACAAGGACATCTCGATGAAGAACACCGATCCGATCCTGCACAACCCGCACACCTTCAACGACAAGCATGCGACTCAGTTCAACGTCGCGCTGTCCGAGAAGGGACAGACCGTGGATCGGAAGGTTCGTGCGGGCGGCCTCGTGAAGTTGGTGTGCGATTCGCACGTGCACATGAACGGATGGATCATGGTCCTCGATCATGGGTACTTCGCCGTGACCGACGGCGACGGGAACTTCAAGATCGAAGGTGTGCCGCCGGGCAAATACAAACTGACGGCCTGGCACGAAAACTGGAAGGCGAAGAACTGGGAGGAAGTTGACAAGTCCATCAAGGAAGCGGACGCCAAGATCAAAGCGGGGCAGATCAAGCCGGAAGACGCACAGCTCGAGCGCCCGATTTATGAAGACCATATCGTGCTGACCAAGGAAATCGAGGTAAAGGACGGGGGCGAGGTCAAGGTCGCATTCGAGTTGAAATAAGGCCCCTGCCTGAAAGGAGGAAGCGTCTATGCCACGAGGCAAGGAATCCGCGTTTGTCATCCTGGCCGCCGGTTCGTTGTGGCCGACCGCGCTCTTCGCGGAGGAATCCGCCAAGGCGGCGGGATATAGCGGCGGGGATTACATCTGGTTCACGGTGATCGGTCTCATTCTGGTGTACGGAGCATACGACACGTTCTTCAAGACGCCGTGAATTCCAGATTCACGACTGGGCAACGAGGACTGCGGGAACCTTGCGCGACGTTGTTCGCCCTCGGTCCTCAGCCCTCAGTCCTGGCCGGTTCGGTTCATCAAGGAGGCCGACAATGTGCGTTGGCAGCTCCAGACATCTCCTGGCTCTCTCCCTCCTGCCCTTGACCGTTCTCCTGTTCCCCTGTTTCGGCTGGGCCCATGAGCTGAGTCAGCCTGTTCCGATCCTGTTGGAACGGATGCACGACGCGCTCTTGCTCATCAACCGCGGAAAGCTGGATCACGCCTATACCAAAGCCGTCTCGATCCAGGAGGACTTTCCGGACAGCAGTCGGGGGCGCTTGATTCAGGAGGTCGGGCTGCGCCGCACCGCCCAGCGGCTTGACGGAGTCTATAAGACCTCGCTCGCGGAGGAAACGGCTCAGGCTCTCGAACAGAAAGACATGCCGCGTCTTCAGAAAGCTCTGTACTCGCTCTCGTTTCTCCTGATCCTCGAAAAGCTCGACCGCCTCGCACAACTGATGGCCGATCCCCAGGCCCGCCCGGACACCAAGGCGGCGGTCCTCGCCGTGGCGCACGACTACTTCTCGCACATGTTCGAGCGGCTCCTGCGCTTCCGGGCCGCGGAGCAGATTCAGGCCCTCGACCTGTTGCTGGACCGCATGGCGGTCGCAGTCAAGCGGGGGGACGCCCCAAGCCTTGAGGCCCTGCGGAGGCAGTTCGTCGGCGGCCTGTTCCAGGGATTCCAGGAGCAACTCGTCAGCGGGCAGCTCCGACCGACGTTGGCGTCCACCAGGGAGGTGGGACCGTGATGGCGTCCACTGTCAAGGCCCCGCCGGCCGCGTCGGTCCTCGCCTGTCTGCTCCTCTTCGGATGGGGCGAACTGACCGGCGCGCTGCAAGGGGGCTTTCGAATCCAGATCCTGGCCGCCGCGGCCGAGGCGGCCAAGGAACACCCCGCCACACATCAGCTCACAGGGCTCAGCGACGTTGACCAAAACATCGTTGAGGGGGTCGCGCAGGAAGTGCTGGCTCGGGTCCACGCGTTCCACGTCCATACGCACGGCGTGGCCCTCGTGACCCTGGTGCTGGTCACGGTTGCCTCAAACTTGGCGGTGGGCGATCGGGTTAGGGCCGCGCTCGTCGCGTGGACGTTGCTCGGGCTGGTCTATCCGTTCGGCTGGCTGTGTATCGCCCTGACCTTACCCGGTCAGGGCAAAGTCGCGGCGTACGCCTTGGCCGAGCGGTGGTTCTTTATCCCTTTCGGCGGGCTGTATCTCTCGGCCGTTGGCACACTCATTGCCCTACTGGCCTGGCAGATCCTCGTGGGAAGAGCCAACGGGGACCGCAAAGACGAGCCGCGATGAGAAGCGAATAGCTGAACCCTGTTCGCTGATAGCTGAGGTGCACGTACGATGGCGACACCGGCGACCACAGTGATCCCGTTTTACTCCGGGGGGGAGTATCTCCGGGAGCAGTTCCCCTTTCGGGTCTTCAAGATCGCCATTGACGCGGGGTTCAATTGCCCCAACCGCGACGGCACCCTGGGATACGGAGGTTGCACCTTCTGCAGCAACGCCAGCTTCAGCCCGAACTCCCGCACGGCCCGTGCGCCGATCCAACAGCAGATCGCCGACGGGATGCGGTTTTACCGGGAACGGCTTCAGGGGGAGAAGTTCATCGTCTATTTTCAAGCCTACACGAACACGCACGGGCCGGTGGCCGGCCTGCGTCGGCTCTATGAGGAGGCCCTGGGAGTCCCGGATGTGGTGGGGCTTTCGATCGGGACCCGCCCCGATTGCGTACCCGACTCCGTACTGGACCTCCTAGCGGAGTATGCCGGGCGGACCCACCTCTGGCTCGAACTCGGGCTTCAGAGCAGCCACGAGGTGACGTTGCGATGGCTCAACCGTCGTCATACCTATACCAATTTCGTAGACGCGGTGCGGCGGGCCCGGGATCGAGCCCTGCGGGTCTGCGCCCATGTAATCCTAGGAATTCCAGGCGAGACGCGCGCAATGATGCTCCAGACCGCGGATCGCTTGGCCCAGCTCGGCTTGGACGGATTGAAGTTGCACCATTTCTACGTGGCGAAGGGCACCGCCATGGAGCGCCTCTACCGGCGCTCGACCGTGCGGTTGCTCACGCTGCGTGAGTACGTTGGCCTCGCGTGCGATTTCCTGGAGCGCACTCCCCCGGAAGTCGTCGTGCAGCGTCTGACGGGCGAAATCGCCGACTCTTATGTGCTCGCCCCGCATTGGGGAGTCACCAAGCTGCAAGTCGTCCATTTGATTCGCGAGGAGCTGCGGCGGCGTGGGTCCCGTCAGGGCAGCCGCGTCTAAAGCAAGACGCATGATGACAGCGGAACGATGAACGCGAAAAGACCATGACAATCGGAGCACTCTTGCATTCAGCGTTCCGCGTTCAGCGTTGGAGAGTGGGAAGGGGCGAATGTGCCACCTCTTCTCGGGGGAGGGAAGGTCCTTCGTCACGGCCTCCGGGCCTTCGCCTCCCCTCCTTTCCCGGCCATGAAAGGAAGGTGTGTGCCATGAACGCTCTGTTCCGTGTGGGCGGCGGTCTGATCCTGTTGGCGCTCCCAGCGGTCGCAACGGCGGCCGAGCCGGTCGCCGAGCGCCCGCGCGACCATTTTGTCCAAGGCGTGCTGGCGACCGAGCGCGGGCAGCTCGATCTGGCCATCCAGGAATTCGAGGCAGCCGTGCAGAACGACCCGAGCCACGCCGATGCCCATTACAACCTGGGACTCTTGTACGGCGAGCGCGGACGGTGGGAGGCCGCGATGGCGGCGCTCGCGAAATCGGCCGAGTTCCGGCCGAAGGACGCCGAACCGCATCTGGCGATGGGCATCGTGGCGAGCCAGGCCGGCGACGACGACCTGGCCATCCACGAGTTCATCGAGGCGATCACCCGTCAGCCCGACTCGGCCGAGGCGCACTTCCGACTCGGCCTGGTCTACCAGAAGCGCAAGCTCGACGACATGGCGGTGGGCGAATACCGCGCGACCGTCCAGGCCAACCCCCAGCACGTGCTGGCGCGGTTCGCGCTCGGATTTCTCGCGGACAAGAGAGGGGATCTGGACGAGGTCATCCGGCAGTTCCGCGAGGTCACGATCGTGGATCCCCAGAACCCCGAAGGTTATTACAACCTCGGGCTCGCCTACGGCCGCAAAAGCATGGTCGGCCTGGCGGACCTGCCGACGCCCGATCTGACGGACTACAACGCGCTGGCGCTGGAGGCGTTCCAGAAGACCCTGTCCTGGAATCCCAACCACACCGGAGCCCGCTATAACCTGGCCATTGCCTATCTCTATCAGGGACCCGGCGACGTCAAGCGCGCCCGCGAGCATTTGGAGATCCTGGCGAAGCTCGACCCGGCCCTGGCGGAGAAACTGGCCGATAAGATTGAGAGCGTGACCCAGAAGGAGGGCGCGCATTGAGGGCAATGATGGGAAGTGAGCGATGAGTGACCGGTTGAGAAGGGTCCGTCAAATCGTCTGGCCGATGCTCGCGATCAGCCTGTTGTGGGCGGGAATTGACGCCCGGGCGCAGGAGAACACTCAGCAGGCCGGAGAGTCCCTATCGAACAACGCGCCCGAGATCACCGCGATCACGCCGCGTTGGGGGCCGTCCGGCTGGGTCTTCTCGCTCACACTCGTGGGCCATAATCTGGCCGAGGTCTCGGAGGTGCAGTTCGTCCCTTCGACCGGGATCGTGGTTGAGGACGCCCCGGTCGTTAACAGCGAGGGGACCGTGGCCACGGTAAAAGTGACCATCCTGATGCACGCGCCGCTGGGGCCGAGGCTCGTGGTGGTGCGGACCCCGTCCGGACAGTCATCGCTCACGCCGACGGAGGCGAACACGTTCAAGGTGAGTTTCGCGCATCTGCACTAGACGGGCAAGGGGCGAGATGCACGAGGCGATTCGTTGAGGAGGCCAAGATGAACGGAGGAACAGGAATCCTGCTCGGTGGCGTCGTGGTGATCGCGCTGATGGCGGCCGCGCCCGGGACGGGCGCCGCCGAGAAGCCCGGCCATCACGGCGGGAAGGTCGTGATCTCCACCGTGGCGGGGAACGGGTCGGCCGATTCCAAAGGCGATGGGGGCGCGGCGCTGGCGGCGAGCTTGAGCAACCCGCGGGCCGTGACGGTGGACGCGGCCGGGAATCTCTACATCTCCGACTCCACCAACAACCGAATCAGAAAGGTGGATGCCGCCACCGGCGTCATTAGGACCGTGGCGGGGAACGGCACCCGCGACTTCTGCGGGGACGGCGGACCGGCCGTGAAGGCCTGCCTGGCGTTCCCGATGGGGCTCGCGGTGGACCCCGAGGGGACGCTGTTCATCGCCGACGCACGCAACCACCGGATCCGCCGGGTGGACGCCAAGACCGGGATCATCACCACCGTCGCCGGGCAAGGCATCAGAGGGCTGGCCGGAGACAACGGCCCAGCATTGAGCGCCCTCCTGTCATACCCGACCTCAGTCGCGTTGGATGAGGAAGGCAACCTGTACATCGCCGACTCCGAGAACGGCGGCATCCGGCGGGTGGACAGGAAAACCGGGATCATCTCGAGCATCGTGGGCGAGGGCACGCCGGGCGCCAAGACAGACGCCGCGGGCACGCCGACCATCCGGGGCCTCTTCGTGGCGCCGGTGGGACTGACGTACGACGGCAAGGGCAACCTATACGTCGCGGACTCCTTTCTGAATCGGGTCAAGAAGGTCGAGATCGCCACCCGCAAGGTGACCATCGTCGCCGGCAAGGGAGTCAACCAGTATTGCGGGGACGGCGGACCGGCCAAGGAGGCGTGCCTGGCTCAGCCAGCTGGCGTCGCGCTGGACGCCGCCGGGAACGTGTACATCGCCGACGCGGGCAACCATCGCGTTCGGAAAGTGGACGTCAAGAGCGGTATCGTGACCACGATCGCCGGCACGGGGGAGCGCGGGTTTGCAGGCGATCACGGTCCCGCGACGAAGGCCAGCCTGGGATTTCCGACCGGCGTGGCCATTGATCCGAAAGGCCGCGTGGTGGTCGTGGAACCGAACAACAACCGGGTCAGACGGTTGGAGGCGAACCGTGGGTAAGCGACATGGGCCTAGACGGAGCGCCCGCTTGGCCCTGCTGCTCTGCCTGCTCGGAACGCCGACTTGGGGGATCGCAGCGACGACGGCGCCGCCCCTCGACACGGCCGACGAGGCGGCCGCGCTGTTCGCCAAGGGACAGGCGGCAGCGAAAAACGGGCGGCTGCGGGCCGCCACCGAGGCCTACGTGGAAGCGATCAGGGTCAAACCGGATTTCGCGCAGGCCTACCTGGCGCTCGGCCAGATCAATCACGAGGCCGGCCGGCCGGATAAGGCGGCGGCGCTCTACCGGCTGGCGCTCCAGCATGACCCGGAACTGGTGGAAGCCTACCAGGGGCTCGGCAATCTGCATTTCGATCAAGGCCGGTTGGAGGAAGCGCTGGGCTTCTACCAGGAAGTCCTCGCGCGTACACCACGGTCGCCGGTCGGCTACAACAGCATCGGGAACTGCTACTACGGGCTTCAAAAGTTCCAGGAGGCGCTGGAAATGTGGCAGAAGGCCATCGAGGTGGACCCTACCTATCCCCGCGCCTATTTCAACCGGGCCATTCTGTACGACGGCGTCCATGTCAAGGACAAGGCGATCGAGAACTACCGGAAGTTTCTGGAGCTGGCGGGCCCCGACCACGCGATGCTGGTGGAAGACGCTCGCATGCGCATTGACGAGCTGGAGCGACCGGAGCCGCCTCAACCGACGGGGTCGGGCCCGCAGCCGGAACAGAGCCAGCAGCATCGTCACTAAGAAGGCCGTGACGCGTGACGGAGTCTAAGAAAATGAGAAGGCGCATCCTGGTCATCTCGCGAAACGAACGGATGGGGAAATGGTTCCGGTTCATGTTAGGCGGTCGAAGGACGGGACTGCCGACCACCGTGGTTGCTGATCTGGAACAGGGTCTTCGGGCTCTGAAGCGCTTGCGACCGAGGGTGGTGATCTTTGTGGACGGGGGAGCCTCGAAAGTGGATGACCGGCTCATGCTGCTTCAAGCGTTGCTGCTGATCGAGAAGCAGAGTCAACAGAACACCCTTGCCCTTTTGTACGATCTCGCCGATGGTCGGCTGACGATGTATCACAACGTTCACTTCCCGAGGGTCAGTCCGGACGACGTGGCGCAAGCGGCGGCGGAGACCGCCTCCTGCCCCCTCTTCGGGTATGTCGAGGAGTCGGCATCGGGCTTTCCGAAGGATTGCCGCTTCCTTCCGCTCATGATCAGGGGCGCCGCGCAGGCGGCCGGGACGGCGTCCAGCGCGCCGCAGGGCTGAGCATGGCCTACTCCAGCGATGTGCTCATCGTAGGGGCGGGGGCGGGTGGGCTCAGCCTTGGGCTTCGACTGGGGTCAAAAGGCCATCGGGTCAGGATTCTTCAGGAACAGGGCCCCGGGCTCTTGGCGCACAGGCCTGAGCTAGTGCAACCGGCTGGGCTCCAGGACTATGCGGAGCTCGGCCTCCTCGAACGCCTGAAGGCCCGGAACGTGGCGCGGGTCGAGCAGTTTCACTTCCATCGGATAGGGGGAGAACCGCTGTGCCAGGTGGATTATCGTGCCCTGGATCACCCCTACCCCTATGCCCTGGTGACACTTCCCCGCCAAACCCGCCGAGTGTTGCTGGAGGGGCTTCACACCTGCCCCACGGTTCACGTGCACTGGGGCACGCGCCTGACCGGCGTTCTGCGGCGGAGCGGGAGCGCCCAGGTGATCGGAGCCACGGCGACGGAAGGCGGACGCGAGCGGGATTTCTACGCCCGCGTAACCATCGGAGCGGACGGGAGCTGGTCATGTCTCCGAGACATGCTGGGCCTCGTCTGCCGGACCAAGCGCTACCGGAACGCCTTTCTCGGCCTGCGGGCGAAACGGCCCAAGGGACTCGCCGGGGAATGGGGCGGCCGGGTTCACTACTACCTGGGACACGGGGAAATTCTGGGGTACTTTCCGGTTTCGCCGGTTGCCTGCTGCCTCTTGTTTATGGTTCCGGCCGGCGATCTCGCGGCGATAGACGGGCCAAGGCTCGCGGCGTTGAAGCACCGGATCCGCACCATTGATCCGGGGCTGGGCGATGCCCTTGGAGAAGCCGCGCCCTGGGAACAGTTCTCTCGCCTCTTTCCGGTCCAGATCCGCACGGCCACGTGGGTGGCGGACGGCGCGGCCTTGCTCGGCGATGCGGCCCATGCGTGCCACCCCCATGTGGCTCAAGGAAGTTCCCAGGCGATGGAGGACGGCAGAGTCCTGACGGACGTGCTCGAAGGGTGCTTTGAGCGCGGGGACTTTACGGCTCGCGCGCTGGCGCCGTATGAGCGAATACGGCGACCAATGGTGGAGCGGCTTCAGCGGGTGGCCGACGAGTATGCCTGGCTGTGGGAAACCAGCAACCCCGTGCTGACGCGGCTCCGCGATCGGATCTTTCTGAATATCGGGAAGAGGCCCGCGCTGCTCCATCGGGTCGCGGCCACGGAAGCGGGTCTCGAACCCCGGCCGCTGACGTTCGTCGAGCGGTTGCGCGCGTTGGGGTTGTGCGCATGAGCCCGTTGGCGATTCGAGGGCTCAACGACTCAGCGGACTCCGGTTTGGGCCGCAATGGATCGGGGGGATCATGAAAAGATGGCTTGCAGCGGGCCTGCTGGCCCTCTGGATGACAGCGCCGGCTCAAGCGGCGCCGGCCTGGGCGGGAGAACCGGAACCCTCCGCGCCGATGGGGATGTGGGGAAAATGGTGCTCCGGCAAGCTGTGCCTGGAAGCCCGGACCGGCGACGGCGCGGCGGCCACGGCCCAGACGGAGCCGACCGGCTCCGCGACGCACGGGCATGTCGGGCACGGACATGCCGCCGCGCCGCTCTCCGACGAGGAGGTTCAGTATTCCATCTTCATGCACGATACGGCCGGCATATTCCTGGTCGTCATCAGCCTCTGCGCCTTTCTGGGAGGGTTCGAGTCTCGTTGGCTGGCTTGGCTGCAAGGCCTGTGGCCGGCTGTGTGGATCATCATGGGGCTCTTCCTGTTCGTGCGCGGCGACCCCGACGCCTGGCCCATGGGAGGGCCCGGGTTGTGGGAGAGCGTGACCACCCTGCCCACCGCGCACCAGGTGATCCAGCACAAGGTTCTCACCCTTGTCGCGGTCTTCATCGGCCTGTTCGAGTGGCTCAAGGGGCGCCGGGTCCTCGCGCATCCGGTCTGGGCCTATGTGATACCGACCCTCTGGGCCGGCGCGGCCCTGGCCCTGCTCCTGCATCGGCACCTCGAACACCCGCAGATGGACCTGGCCAACATGCAGCACCTGTCCTGGGGAATTCAGGGGCTCCTGCTGGCGGTGCTCAGGCTGCTCGAGGACACGAGGGTCGTGCGGTGGCCCCACAGGGCCGGGCTCTGGACCATCGTCCTGATGGCGTTGGGAGTCCAGATTGCTCTGTACACGGAGTAAATGCGCGCGCAGGCTTTGCCAGTTGGTTGCCTGGTCCAGGCGCTCCTCCTGCCAGTGATCGGAGGCGCCTCGGTGGCCTGGGCCCAGCCAGACCCATCGCTGGAGGAGATGGTCCTGATTCCGGCCGGCCCGTTCACGATGGGCGGCGATTTCGACGAGGAGCGACCTCGCCACCGGGTGACGGTGGATGCCTTCTGGATTGACCGGCTCGAAGCGACGAACGAGCAGTATGCGGCCTATCTGCGGGCGACCGGCGCGCCGGAGCCCCGGTACTGGAATAAGAGCGAGCGCTTTCACAGTGGGGAGAAGTTCCCGCGTTATCCGGTGGTCGGACTCTCCTGGTTCGAGGCCAAGGCGTTCTGCGAGTGGCAGGGCAAGCGCCTGCCGACGGAAGCCGAGTGGGAGAAGGCGGCGCGCGGCGGGCGGGAAGGGCTGGCCTTCCCCTGGGGGGATGAACCAGATCGGACGCGCGCCAACTACGAAGGACAGGGCACGATGCCGGTCGGAAGCTTTCCCCCCAATGGCTACGGCCTCTTCGACATGAGCGGCAACGTCTGGGAATGGGTCGCGGACTGGTTCGAGGCGCGGTACTACGAACGCAGTCCGGAGACGAGCCCCTCTGGTCCCGAATCCGGCCAGGAGAAGGTCCTGCGCGGGGGATCATGGGTGGATGGGACCGGACCGAACCGGATCGCCCACCGCCATTGGTGTCCGCCGCAAGCGCAGTACAAGTGGCTTGGGGTACGGTGCGCGCGAGATCACGTTCTGACAACGGTTGAGATTCCCTAGTTTCGACCGTTTGGCGGAGGAGACGATGCGGGTCTGCACGGTTGGGGTCCTGCTGGCGCTCGGCGGCGGGCTTCTTTTGGGTCCTCATCCCCTCTCTGCGGTCGGGCCGGGAGGCGGATCGTTTGCCGGCGACGGCGGCCCCGCGGCGGAGGCGCGCCTGAACAATCCGCGCGGCGTGGCCGTGGATCGAGCCGGCAACCTCTATATCGCCGACTCGAGCAATGACCGGATTCGGCGCGTGGATCGGCA
The DNA here is from genome assembly GCA_040757595.1 of Nitrospirota bacterium. Taxonomy (NCBI): domain Bacteria; kingdom Pseudomonadati; phylum Nitrospirota; species Nitrospirota bacterium. The sequence goes on from JBFLWP010000019.1 coordinate 21,797, forward strand.
GACCGGCCTCATTACCACCGTCGCCGGTTCGGGCGAGCGCGGCTTCGCCGGCGACGGGGGGCCGGCCGTCGCGGCCAAACTGTACTTTCCCCATGGCATCGCGCTGGATGATGCCGGCAACCTCTATATCGCCGACGCCGGAAACCATCGGGTCAGGAAGGTGGAGGCGCACACTGGCCTGATTCACACCGTGACCGGAACCGGGAAACGCGGGTGGAGCGGCGACGGCGGCCCGGGCGGGCGGGCGAGACTCAATGCCCCGCGAGGGGTCGCGCTTGGTCCGGACGGCAACCTCTATATCGCCGACACGCAGAACGGCTGCATCAGAAAGGTAGATCGGGAGGGTCGGATCACCACCGTCGCCGGCTCGGACCCGAGCCGGGTGGAGCGTGGGGCTGCGCCCAGGTACCTGTGGCATCCCGTGGGGGTCGCGGTTGGGCCGGATGGGCAGGTCTATTGGGCCGACGCCACCTTGAACCGGGTCAAGAAGGCCGATCTGACCCGGACCGATCCCAAGACCAAGAGCGGCTGGATCACGATCGTGGCCGGAAGCGAGACGACGGGGTTCAGCGGCGACGGCGGCCCGGCGCGGGAGGCTGAGCTTGCGGCCCCGGCAGCCGTCGCCTTCGACAGCCAGGGGAATCTTTACATCGTGGACCATAATAACCTGCGCATCCGGCGGGTGGACGCGAAGACCGGCGTGATCACGACGGTCGTGGGCACCGGCGAGCGCGGCTTCACTGGAGACGGCGGCCCGGCATTGGAGACGAGCACCAACGCGCCGTCCGGGATCGCGTTCGACGCGGAAGACAATCTCTATATCGCCGACGCGCAAAACCACCGGATCCGCAAGGTCTCGGCGGCGACCGGGACGATTACAACGGTGGCCGGGAGCGGCCCGATTAGCGAAGAAGGACAGCCCGAGGGGCCGGTGGATCAGTTTTTCCTGTAGCGCGGAGATCGCCTGTGCGGTTCCTGATTGCGAACGGTCCGCTCGTGGCTGTCCTGCTGTGGGCCTCAACGGCCTCAGCCCAGAGCCATCCGCCCGAGATCGTCGGCCGGGACGGAGCCCCGATGCGGCTGGTCCCAGCCGGAGAGTTCACGATGGGCCATGCCAAGTGGGACGCGGACGAGCAACCGGTCCACCGCGTGTATCTGGACGCGTTTTACATGGATCGGCACGAGGCCACGACGTCGCAGTACGCCAGATTCTTTCAGGAGACCGGTCGTGAATCGCCCACGCAGTGGAAAGACGTGAACCCGGCGACCGACGGGGAGCGTCCCGTGGTCGGCGTCACGTGGTATGATGCGGACGCCTACTGCCGTCATTATGGAAAGCGCCTCCCGACCGAAGCGGAATGGGAAAAAGCGGCTCGGGGTACGGACGGACGGCTGTTCCCCTGGGGCAACGAAGAGCCGACCCGCCTCCGCGCGAATTTCGGCGCGGCCTGGACCGGATACGAGACCTTCGTTCCCGTCGGAAGCCTGGAGGCGGGCAAGAGTCCCTACGAGATCGCCGACCTGGCTGGCAATGTCTGGGAATGGGTGGCGGACTGGTATGATGTGCACTATTACAAGAGCAGCCCGGATCGGAACCCGACCGGCCCCGCGCGTGGCGGGAGCAAAGTGCTCCGCGGCGGCTCGTGGTATCACATGCTGTATGACCTCCGTTCGACAAACCGCAACTACCTCGCGCCGACGAGCGCGCGCTTCGACCTCGGCTTCCGGTGTGCCCAGGATGTCCCGCACTAGCCTCCATGATTTGCCCCGATGGGACCCGCCCTATCCCTTCTCGGCGACGAAGACGGCCAGCGCGGGGTTCAGGCGCGTTCGAGGATGCAAGCGTAGGTGTTCGAGCAGCAATGGAAGCCGCGTGAAATCCTCCACGCCGGCGGTGTCGACCAGTCGCAGCCCATGTGCCGCGAAGGCGGGGCGGAGTTCCCTGGGCCCGGCCACGACGGCGAGGCCGGTGCGGACCAGGGCCGAGCTGACGTCCGCCACCATTGCGCTGCACCGTTCCCGATCGCGAAAGCACGCAAACGGAATCCAGCAATAGAGCAGCTCATACTCTCGGCAATAGGCCGCTGGCCGCCCCTGGTCGGCCGGGAGGAAGCGCGTGTCTTGCACCGCCGACAACCGGCCGGCCTGGGCGGCCCGGTCCCAGAGCACCTGGGCCTGTTTTTGCGCCCATTCGGCGCTTCGGAAGAGCACGGTATGGTGCCGGGTGTAGTCCTGATCAATACACCCGGCGATCACCGCATCCAGCCCATCAATCAAGACCCGCCTGATCCAGCCGAGCCTCCCGAGAAGGTCAGAAAGCGCATTGAAGCTCGCAAAGATTTGCTCCAGGACGAAGGGCTGTGTGGATAGTTCCTCCACCTCCGTCTCATCATCCGGATAGAAGAGGGCCAGCGAGTGCGCGCGGCCGGGATCGAGAGACGGCGGGTGGCCGCAGAAGAAGACGCGCCAATCGAAGGGATATTTCTCCGGTCGGGACGGAGGCGTATCGCCAGTGATACCCCAGGCGGGATCGAGATCAAAGGACTGGACCGAGAGGCCATCCCGCAGCCGCAGGCGGTTCCCCGCGACGACCACCGCCCGATCGCACGAGACCCAGCTCCGCGTGCCGGGCGCGACATAGGGAACGCCTGCCGGGTCGTTCATCACCGTGACCTTCCTGGCCATCCCGCCTTGGACCGTGACAGCGAGGTGCCTGGACCAATCAACGTAGCGCCATGGCGGGTCGGACCTCGGCCACCAGGCGATCTGACTCGCCCGCGACGGATCCACGAACCAGTCGTGGGGATCGGCTCCATCGGGTGCCTCCGGCCGGAAGAATGACGAGAACAGCCCGTAGGCCGGCTCCGAAGGATAAGTTGGGAGACCGCGATAGTGCAGGGGTACGGTGCCATCGGTCCGGCGCTGATCGTCACACAATCCCCAAATCAACTCGAAAACTGCGCTGCCGGTTCCGGGGAGGGTGGATTGGAACAACTCCACCACGTTGAGGAGGTTAAGCCTATGCCAAGGCATGGCCCCCATGTAGCTGAGGAAGGTTCGGCTGTCGAAGGTTCCGTCCTCCAGTAGGTAGAGCCCATCCTTCTTGAGGTGGATCGTGACCCGATCATCGCCGTCTTGCTCGAAGCTCTCGTCCGGGAAAAAGTACCGCACATCCTCGAGCGGCACACGCCAAGCCCGAGCGGCCATGCGGCGTAGGCATTCAGGCGCCTCGAACATCACGGTGGGCCGCCGACCGAGGTCCAGGGTGGTCCTGTGGACGACCGCTTCCGGCAGCAAGCCGATCCACAGGAGCGAGTCCAGACGAATACGAGCGCGAGCCAGTTTGAACCCTCCAGAGCCGTCCGGCTGCCATTCACACTCGTGCAACACAGTCCCGGAAGGGTCGGTGCAGAGCACCCGCCGCCCATGCGCACCGTAGACGATCCGGTGACCGGTGGCCCAGATCACGAAGCCCGGCCCATCCCCGCCCAGACGGTAACACACGCCTCCGTCGAAGTCGGCCGGCAAGAGATCCGCCCGCCGCACCGTCAAGCACTCAAGAGCCTGATCGGTCGCGGGAAAGACCAGCCGGTCAATCGGCGACGGCAGAAGAGAAAACACGTTCGCTGGCATGGGCCATTCCAACCAGACCATAAAGGAAGACCACCCTGGATGACCACGATCAATAATAATATTGATGATTGTCATAAGGTGGAACGCCGTCTTCTGGCATTAGTATTTGCTAAGGGTTTGATCTCGTGGATACTTTCTGGAGCAACTTTTCCGGCCGCCAGTACTTCGGCTTGGCTCCCTGGGTGTGGATTGAGTTCGAGAGTTCCGAGCCGCCTGGCCCGTTCCCGTTTCTCGGCGGGATCGCGCCTCGTGTCGCGGCCGGGCTCCATGAAGTCCATCAGCACCTCTCGGGCGCCATTGACATCGTGATCGGCGACGTGTTCGCCGGCCGCGCCCGAGCCGACGATCCGTTGATCCGAACGCGGCTGGAAGACGCCTATGCCGAGGTGGTTCGCTCGCGGCCCCGTTTGCGCCGGATGATTCGATGCGGGCGCAGCCCGGACGGCGCCTTTTACTGGGAGTACCCGTTGGACGCCGGGCAGTCCGCCCCTATCCGCTATTCCGGCCTGCGCCTCTTCAACGCGGCAACCAGGCAAACCGTCTCGGTCGGCCTGGATCAGCATCCGGCCCACGCGGTCGGACGATGGATCGGCTGTCTGGACGGAACCCAAACGGTCGGGGACCTCCAGGCGGAGTTGCGGCGGCTGGGCATGGTGTTCGGTCCCCAGTTGGCAGCCTACCTGACCCGCCTCACGGAGCGGCTTGACAGCCTCGGCGGGCTCGCCCCCTCCTCGGATTCTTCGATCCGGGAGCAATGGCTGCGGGCGACCCAGGATCGCGACATGGTGCACCTCGGCCACGCCGCCCTGCTGTATCGGCAGCGTGACCGATTCCTGCTCTTCGATCCCTGGCTCATTCCTTGGTTCGCCGAAGCTCCGGTGCCATCCCTCTGGACGACCCTGCTGCCGAAGCCGGCCGCGATTTTCCTCACGCACGACCATGACGACCATGTGGATCCCCGCACGTTGCTCGCCTTTCCGAAGGAAACCCCGGTGATCGTACCCAGCCGGGTCAATCGCCGCGCCCTGTTCTACGACTACCGGGCGCTGCTAAGCGGGCTCGGCTTTACGAACATCGTCGAACTGGCTCACGGCGATGCGTGGCCATTCGATGGCGGGGCCGTCGTCGCGGTCCCGTTCTACGGAGAATGCGCGTGCGAACTGGGCATGCCCCGCAACTGCTATCTGATCGTGGACCGGGGGTGCAACAGCCTGATCCACGTGGACAGCGGGCCCACGAACGCCGGCGACAACGTGGTCCAAGACGGAGTCATTGACGAACTCGTCCGGCGGCACGGGCCGATCAGCACGGTCTACGCCCAGCCTGGTCAACTGCTGGAGCTGCGGGCTTTCGCCGCCTATGCGTGCCTCTCGCCCCCAGGCCGGTGGCTGGAGGTCGGGGAAAATTGCTGCGTGGCACCGGACTATCTGTCACAGCTGGTGGCGAGCGCACGGGCGCGTCTGCTCGTCGCCTACGCTAACGGCGGAGCCGACTGGCTGCCCGACCACCCGGTGTTCGTCTTCAGCGGAAGGAACCGGGCGTTGCGCGACCTGGTCACCGCCCACTGGTGGCCATTGGAGGCACTGGAAGAACCCTTGCGCGCGCAGGGCTGCCATCTTCATCAGAGTTGCGCGCTCGACGTGGTCCGACAGGAGCCAGACGGAAGCCCAGCGGTCTGGCCTGCCGCAGCTCCCGCACCCGACCAGCTTTACCGGCTGGACCATGGCAGCCCGCCGGTCATGAGGCCGCATACGACCACCTGCTCCGCCGCGCAAGGGCCATCCTGTTGAAAATCACGGTGATCCGAATGAGTTCACGGTCAGCGGCGAGCCGCCTGTCCTCAACCATCTAAGACGCCCGGGCGCGGGGCGCCAACGCGGATGAAACGGAAACCCTGTCTCATCGAGGATTGCGGAACTTGCACCTTCCGGGCCAAATCCGTGGTGTGCGACCTCGAGGGAGACGCACTCGCCGCGTTCCAGAAAATCAAGCGCTCTCTCCAGTACGAGCCCCATCAAGTGGTCTTCTACGAAGGCCACGCCTGCCTGGGCCTGTACCTGTTATGCGCGGGCAAGGTCAAGCTCACCCGGTCCTCGAGCCGTGGGCAGCGGCAGATCGTGCGGATCCTGGAGTCCGGCGAATTGATCGAGAAGCATGCGTTCCGGGATGGGGCGATTCATGAGGTCACCTGCGAGACCCTGGAAGTGTCCCAGATCTGCCTGATTGAGAAGGAGCTATACCTGGCGCTGGTGAGGCGCCACAGCGACCTCGCCCTCAGGCTGATCCAACTCTTGAGCCGCGAGCTCGGCATGCATATCAACCAGCTCGACCAGTTCACCTTCAAGCTCGCCCGCGAGCGGCTGGCGAGCCTGCTGTTGGAGCTGGGCGAGCGGTTCGGCAGCGAGGCTCGCCAGGGAGTCCGGGTCGGCATCACCCTCAAGCGCGAGGAGGTCGCCGAAATGGCCGGCGTCACGGTCGAAACCGTCATCCGGCTCCTCGGAGCCTTTCGGGACGAAGGCTTGATCTCCCTTGACGGCCGTTCCATCACCCTGCTGAACCCGGATCGTCTGACCAAGATTGCCCAGCGGTAGAATCAGCGAACAGCACGAAACCGTCAGCTATTCGCTGTTAGCGCTAAGCCATTGCCTGCCCGCTCCTCGTTTCGGCGTCGTTCCCGCATAGGTCCAACGGTCCACTCAAAACGTTGATCTCCGTCATAGGCCGGGCGGGCGAACTGGAGTAAGAGTCGGCCCCAATTCCCGGGACTCCTGTGCAGTTGCCAAGGGGAGCTCGGCACACGGATCGGGGTGCGGTGCTCGGGGGGGAATCTGCGTTTTGGCTGGTGTCCGGTTGGTGACCGTTCCCTATGCCGTGCGTCTCGCGCCTTCACGACAGGTCCAATGGCCAGCGAGAAGACAGTTCGACAACAAAACTCTCGGATCAATCTGAACCGGTTGGATGTTCCGGCAAGCGCACTGTTTATCCTCGTGACCGTGACCGCCCTGGTTGGGGTACCCTTGTTCGGCTCCCTGTACGGGTACACTTGGCTGGACTGGACGCTCTGTGGGATGCTTTACGCAATCAGTGGCCTCGGCATCACCGTGGGCTACCACCGTCTCATCGCGCACGGGAGCTTTCAGTGCCCAGACTGGGTCAAGGCTCTGCTGCTCGTTGCGGGAGGATGGACCATGGAAAATTCGGCGTTGAAATGGGCCGCTGACCACGCGCGCCATCATGCCCGTGTGGATACGGAGGACGATCCGTACAACGCGAGAAAAGGGTTCTGGCACAGCCACTGCGGGTGGGTCTTCTTGAAAGACACACGCTACAGCGAGCAGTACGCTCCCTGGCTACGGAAGGATCGCGTCGTGCTCTGGCAGCACCGTTGGTACCCTCTGATCGTCCTCTCCGGATTGGCCCTGCCGTTCATCGCCGGCTGGCTCGCGGGGGGCAGCTTGCGCGGACTCGGCTGCTTCCTGCTGGCCGGAGTCGCGCGGGTGTTTTTGGTCCTCAACTCCACGTTTTGCATCAATTCCGTCTGCCACCTATGGGGCCGCCAACCTTACGACCAAACCAACACCAGCCGGGACAGTTGGTGGGTCTCACTGGTCACGTTCGGGGAGGGGTATCACAACTACCACCACGCCTTTCCACGGGATTACCGTAACGGGCCCCGGTGGTACAACTTCGACCCGTCCAAGTGGATGATCTTCACCCTGTCGCGGACGGGGCTGGCCAGAAACCTCATCAGGCACGATCAGGCGTCACATGCGACGGCCGCAGGTGACTGACAGTCCGACAGACACCGAATCCCATCGGGGCGCCCCTCCGCAAGAAGCCTGCGGAGGGGCGCGCGCCGATCAGACCGGCACAGGGGCCAGGCCCAGCCTGTGGATCGCGTTCGTGACCACCATCTTGGCGCTCGTGAACGAGACGGCTCCCCCGACGGTCTGAATCGCCAGGAGGTACCGTTTGACGTCCTCCGCCTTGGAGGCCGTATTCGACCCGTCCGGGAAGATGCTGAATCCGGCCAGTTTCTCGATCTCGGGCAGTCTGGTTTTGTAGAGCTGCGCCGCCATCTTGGTATGTTCCCTAATCGCGTCAGAGTAGTCGGCCATTCGTCACCTCGCTCCTCATCATCTGCGAGCGGCCGGCCGCCGCTACTGGTTCGGAAACAGGTAGTCCACTCCGCAGGGCAGCGCGCCGAGCCACTGGAGAAATTTCTGGACCTCCTCGCCTCGGAAGATCGCGCCATGCTGCGGGACGAGGGCCGTGATCGGGAGTCCCGCGACGCTGCGGATGAAGGCCGAGACCGCGCGATTGGAGCTCATGTAGCGCTGGTGAAAGCCCCGCATGGCCTTGACCTGCTGATCCCAGTCCTCGATCACCAGCCGCGGCTTGCCGTCCGCGTACACGGCCGCCCCGATGTCGCCGGTGAAGAGGAAGCCGCTCACGCTGTCGAAGATCACCATGTTCCCCGGAGAGTGCAGGTAGGGGGCCGAGAGACACCTGAGCTGCCCCCCGCTCTTCAGCGGCAGGGCCAGCCCGTCGTCCTTCATGAGCCGGTAGTTGACGTTGTACGCCATGTAGTGCGGCATGAACCGCTGCCAGAGGGACGGGCAGATCACTGCGATCTGGGGGTTGAACTCCAGCCAGGAGGAGATCGAGGCGCACACGTCGGGATCCTGGTGGCTGAAGAGGAGATGGGTCAAGGACTGGGCGGAGAACACCGAGTTGATCTTTTCCTGGACGGGGACAAACCGGTCGTACCCGCCCGGCTCCAGCAGGTAGCCCTCGCCCCGGTCCACCAGGAGGTAGGCGTTGCACTCCACCTCCTCTCCGCCGGTGACGGTGCCGACCCAATAGACCTGGTGCTCGGGCGTCTGATAGAGCGGAATCGCCTTGGTGTCGTCCAGGCCGACGTTGGACAGTGCCGAAAGATGATCCGCTTGCAATGTCGGTTGCATGATGGCCCCCTCTTGGTTGATTGTGGGTGGTATTGGGTGCGTACTTTTCTCCCCGCCTACTTGCAGTACGTATCGGGGAGCCGGCGGGAGCGCATGAGAGGGCTGGCCCCGCGATGAGCCGGGGAAATCTACTCAATTTCTACTGGTGAGCGGGTGGTCCCAGAGCGCGAAATGCTCCAGACGATCCTGAGCGCCTTCCTCGACTCCACACGGGCGCTCGTTCATCCCTCGGTGCTGCAATGTATGCTGCAGCGCATCGGGGTTCAGATCGGCCGGCAGGTCAGCGAACAGCATCGGTTGACCCTCGGACTGAGCCTTCCCTTCTCCCGGAAGGAGTATGGCCGCTGCCTCTCGCAGAGTCTCCCGGAGCGCATGGGGTGGCCGTGCTCTCTCCTCGAAGAGACTGCGGACCGGCTCCGCTTCAATATTCCGTCTTGCCCGTTCGGACGCAGCGTCGCCGGCAACTCTGATTTCTGCCGGCTCACGTCCGGAGTCTTCGGCGGAATCGCGGCGGACCAGTTCGGCTACGCCAAAGTCTGTCTCACGCAGGGCCACGGCACGCCCCCCCGGAACTGCTGCGTCACGGTTTACATCCGGAAGACCGACGAAAGCATGGCAGCGGAAGGCACCGTGTATCCGGAGGCCGTGACCGCGGCCGGGGATTGGGCCGAGACGCCTGCGCGCCAAGGGGCTCTCCCGCCGCTTTCGTCGCGCGAGTGCGGGCTGCTCAGGCTGGTCGGAGAGGGTCTGACCGACAAGGAGATCGCGGCGGCCTTGAATTTGAGCGTTCGGACCGTCGAAAACCACGGTGCCCGTCTGCGCGAGAAGCTCGGGGTCTCCGGACGTGTCGGGCTCGTTCGGTTCGCGCTTCGCCATCACCTGGCCAAGCCGTAATGCCAACCGCTCGCGGAACCGCCCGCCGGAACACCGGAAGTTGGTGCTTCATTCTCCTGCACCGTTGTTCGATCTCGGCGACCCACGTCTTCAGGATTCCCGGCGCTCCCACCCTGCCACCTGTCAGACGTTCCGCGAGAGCCTGATCCAGCCGATGCACCCGCTGCGGGTTCTTCTTCCTATAGGTCTAATGGCCTATTCGAGCGCTTGACATCAATCATGGGGCCGGCTCGGCCGACCATAGTAGGCTGTGTCACGCTTCCTCTTCCGATCGGCTCATTTCCGAACGGCGGAGGGACAGACGCGGCAGCGACACAGCGAGTTCTTCTGCGTGAAGGAAAGGGAGGATTGCATGAAGCAGCCGAAAGAATCCACGTTCTCGATCATGACCGCAGGCGCCTTCTGGCCCACGGCGGCGCTGGCTGAAGAAGCGGTCAAGGCACCTTCGGGAGGGTACGCGGCAGGCGATTACGTGTGGTTCACCGTGATCGGCCTGATCCTGGTATACGGGGTGTACGACACGTTTTTCAAAGCATCCTAGACCGCGCCAAGCAACGCCTCCGCCAACCGAGTGAAGCGCGAAGGAGCGCTGGGCGCTCGCGCTCCGGATCTTCGCGGTGCCGGCTGGTCGCGCTCATCAGGCTGGTTGAACAGCGCCCCCGACGTGTTCCTGAACCTGTCCATTCACAAACGCCGGCGAGTTGTGTATGATGACCCGTTTTCGGGGGACCTTGAGAACCGAGCGCTGAAGCCCATGTCTCTCGCAGAGATGCAGGAAACGTTTCCCGCCACGATCCGGATCGCAGGGATCAAGGTCCGGAACAGGGGAGACGTCAAAAAGATGGCGGTCGGCGACGCTTCGCTCCGGGCCGGCGACCGCGTGATGCTCGAGCTGGGCGGCGACCTGACCTACGGCGTGGTGTATTCGGAGCCGGCCCCGATGCCCTTCATTCCGCCGATGCGGGTCATGACGACGATCCTGCGGCCGGCCACCGACGCGGACCGGACCGAGATCGTCCGGCACGAGCGGATCGCCAAGGAAGGCATGGTTTACTGCCGCGAACGGGCGGCGGCGCTGGGCCTCCGGATGAAAATGGTGGAGGTCTACTGCTCCTTTCAGCGGCGGGAAACCACGTTCGTCTATGCGGCCGAGGAGCGGGTAGACTTCCGGCAACTGGTGCGGGACCTGGCCCGCCGATTCGGGGGGCGCATCGAGATGCGGCACATCGGCGCGCGGGAGGAGGCCAAGCGGATCGGCGGCGTGGACTCCTGCGGGCTTACGCTCTGCTGCTCCGCCTTCATGACCGAATTCAGACCGGTGAGCGTCAAGAAAGCCCGCAGCCAGATGCAGGAGGGCTCTCTGAGCGAGAGCCGCTTGATCGGCATCTGCGGCCGGCTCAAGTGCTGCTTGATGTTCGAAGAGATGCAGACCCAGGCCGGCCGGATGCCGGCCTCTCCGCCCCTCATCAAGCCGAACCGCCCGTCCCAGCCTCCCGCGGTCAGTCGTCAACAATCAGCCATCGGCAGCCAGCTCCGAGCCGAGAGCTGACCGCCGACGGCGTTTCAGCTCTCCACCATGCTGCTCCTCCTGATCTGGGTCCACCTGCTGGCTGCGGTCGCCTGGATCGGCGGGATGGTCTTCCTGTCCCTGGTCGTTGCGCCGGTTTTGAAGCACCCGCCTCTCGCCGCGCAGCGGGGGCCGCTTTTCCGAGCAGTCGGACGCCGGTTCCGCGCGGTGGTCTGGACCGCTATCGCTCTCCTGGTCGCCACCGGACCGGTCCTCCTCAGCCAGCGAGTGCCCTCGCTCCTCGATCCGGCCGCCTGGCCTCCGGCGGCCAAGGCAAAACTGTTGCTGGTGGGAGTCCTCATCGTCTTGACCGGGCTCCACGACTTCTGGCTCGGACCGAGGGTCGGACGGCTGTTGGGCGCCCCGCAGAAGCCGCGGGCCGGGCTGGATTCGTTCATGATCCGATCGGCCCCTTGGCTCGCCCGTGCCGGGCTGGTGTTGGGGCTCGCAGTGCTGTTGGCCGCCGCAGCCTTGGCGCGGAGCTAATCCTGCGTCGCGGTGGCCGGCTCGCTACCGGATCAGCAGCAGCGCCAGCCAGCCGGCGCCCATCGCCGCGCCCATTCCCGACGCCACCCGGACCGCCAGCTTGCCCCCCCCGAGCCAGAAGGCCAACCCGGTCTTGACCGCCGTGTTGGTGACGGCCGCGAGCGTGATCGCGACGGCGGCGGTGCGGTCCGCCAACCCCTCAAGGTGAAACCGGGCCATCGACAGGCTGATGGCGTCCACATCGGTCGTGCCGGCCAGCAGGCTGGAAAGGTACAGTCCCGCGTCGCCGAACAGGCTTTGGGCCGCCTTGGCGACGAAGATGACCGCCGCATAGTAGGCCCCGAACTGGAGGGCCGCACGCAACTCGAACGGGTTGCGATGGGAAACCGGTTCCGTCTCCGGCAGGGCCTGGCGCGACCGGAGGTACCAGACCAGCGCCGAGCCGTACCCGACGACCGTCATGACCCCGAGCGGCCAGAGGAGGGCCGGCAGGAGCCCGACGTCCACGATGCCGACGATCGTGAGGATCCGGGCGAACATCGTGCTGGACGCCGTCAGGATGGCCACGGCGGCGAGCGTCGTGGTGGCGGGCGCCTGCTTGACCCGCGCGGCCACGCTGACGGTCACGGCCGTCGAGGACACGAGCCCGCCCAGGACGCCCGTGAGCGCCAAGCTCTGCGTTTCCCCTACGATGCGCGCCGCGACGTAGCCGAGGAAGCTGATGCCCGCGATCAAGACGATCATGAGGCCGATGTGAAACGGATTGAGCACGTCGTACGGGCCGAACGTCCGGTCGGGCAGCAGCGGCAGCACGACGAGCGCGAGGATGACGAACTTGACCGTGGCGTAGAGATCGTCTTCGGACACGCGCGCCACCGCGTGGTGCAGCGGCTCCTTGAACGACAGCAGCGCCATCACGACCGCCGCGCTGGCCACGATCAGCAGGTAGCGCTGGCCGGTGGCCAGCGGCAGGTCGGGGAGCAGGGCGATGACGCCGAGGAGGAACGTGATCAGAGCCGCGACCTGCGTGGTGATGCCGGGCACGACGTCCCGGCTCCATTCCTGGAAGTAGGACACGGCCAGGAACGCGCCCACGACGAGCAGTGCCCCGAGGACCGGCCAGATGCCCATGGTGTGGGAGACGAGGGCGGAGAGGGCTCCGGCGAGCGCGATCAGCGGGAACGTGCGGACGCCGCCGATGCTGAACCGTTTGTCCAGTGCGCGGGACTGCTCGCGCTCGAGCCCGATCAGCGAGCCGGCCGCGAGGGCGACAAGAACGCTCAGGAAGATCTCTTCAAAGGACATCGCCGGCCTCGGGAGGGCGTTGACCTACGGCTCGCGTGATTTGGTAGCCTGCTCTTCCCGCTCCTCCTGCTCGCGCGCCTGCTTCTCGAAGAACAGCCGCCGCTCCTCCAGGAAGAGCCGGCGTTCTTCATCGGGTTGATAGCCGGTCAGGTCGGCTCGCACGAAGAGATCCATGATCATGGCCGAGGCTGCCCCGAGCAGGGAAAGGAACAGCACGAGGAGCAGCCAGATTCGGTTTCGGCGCCACCAGGTCCGCACGACGTCGTACCAGGGTCGGCGGTGGAATGCTTCCGCCGGCGCCGTCACCGAGGCACGGGCGACGGCGGACACGGGGCCTTTGAGGCCGCGCATGGCCGGCCCGGGCTGCGCGCCCCGCTCGGACGGCTGAGGGCTCGGCATCGCCGGGAGCACCGGCAGGATCTCCGGTTTCCGGCTGCTCGGCCTGAGTTGTCGCTCGAGGACGTGTCTGAGGTCCGGCCATTGATCGAACCCGAGCAGGATGACGTCGTCCATCGTGACGATCGAAACCAGCCGGCCTTCCTCGTCCACGATCGGCAGGCGGCGGATTCCGTAGAGTCTCATCAACCCGACCGCCTGACTGATCTCCGCATTCCTGGTCACCGTGATCGGGGGTTTGGACATGACGTCCCGCACTCGCACGCTCTTCGGATCCAGCCCCGCTCCCGTGACGCGCACCACGATGTCCCGGTCGGTCAGCACGCCGACCGGCTTTTGGTCCTGGACGACCACGACCGTCCCCACGCCCTTGCCGGCCATCTGGCGCGCCACCTCGCTCACCTGGCTGTCCGGTGCGACCGTATAGACCGTCGCCGGGAGCCACTGATCGGCCTCCGGTTGGGTCTCGGTCTTCGCCGCAGCCGCGCCCGACATACCGGTCCTCTTCTCCCCGTCCGGCTCCATCCGATCGTCTACCGCGTCTAGTGTCTGCCCGGCCCGCCCAAGAACTGGCTGAGAACCCACACGGCCAGCGTGACGACGAGCAGGAGCAGCAGCCAGACGAACCAAAACAGGTGCAGATCGAACCAGTTGATGAGGGCCTCCGTTAACCGGCCCAGTGGCTTGACCTGGCCCTGGGGGACCGGCGCGCCCTTGGCGAGGGGCGCGACCGCCGAGGGCCGGGCGATCCGCGTCACGGGGCCGGAGAGCGACGGTGGCGGCTCCGCGGCGGAGCCCACCGTGACCGGCGGCGGAGCCCGACGCCGCCGGCCTCGCCTGGGCGGTCCCTGCTCGGAGTGAAGCTGCCGCTCGATGAGCCCGCTGAGCTCCGGCCGGTCCGAGAGGCCCATCATCTGGAGATCGTCCAGCGTGAGGATGGACACGAGCGCCCCTTCGTCGTCCACGATCGGCAGCCGCCTGATCCCGTGCCGGCTCATGAGCGCCACGGCGTGGCTGATGTCGACGTCGTGCCGGATCGTAATCACGGGCTGGGACATGACGTCCGCCACGGTCAGGTCCCTGGCATCCAGGCCCGCCCCCGTGACGCGCACCACGATGTCCCGGTCGGTCAGGATCCCCACGGGCCTGCCCCCCTGGACCACGACGACGTTTCCCACTCCCCGCGAAGCCATCAGGTAGGCGGCCTGATCGACCGAGGTTTCGGGCGTGAGCGTGTAGACCGTGGTGGGCAGAGCGTGCTCGCGGGCTTGCGTCGTTTCCTTGATGGCCATCCCCTTCACCTCACGCAGACGGCTCGTCCCCTGGCCTCACGGTCGCCGTCACCACGCCAGCCATCCCGGCTCGAAGATCAGCACGAGCCCCAACCCGACCATGACCGCCCAGCTGACCAGCTTCAACCAGCGTCCCGCCCGCTCCTGGAGCTTGCACCGGCTCAGCGTGACGACCGCGATCGCGACCATCACGCCGTCGTCCAGGATGTAGGCCACGTTGTACAGCCCTAGATAAGCATAGTATTCCCACCAAGGCAACTTATGGAGGGTGAGGATCTGCGTGTAGACCGCCGGGAATCCGGCCGTGCAGAGCAGCTCGACCAAGTTGACCAGGACCGCCAAGACGACAACGGCCACGAGGGCGCCGGTCAGGTTGTCGGCCCGGAGGATGCGACGGACTTGCGCGTAGAGGCGCGGCTTGGCCGCCTCCGGCACGCAGGCCCCCTCCGGAGCCGGCTCCACGGACCGCGCTGGCGGCCGGTCCAGCAGCGTCCTGAGCCGGGCCCCGGTGGTCTCGGGGCCGGCGTAGCCGATGAGCAGTTCCCCGCGCAGTGAGAAGGCCGGCACGCCGATCGTGGCGATCCCGTGGCTGGCGGCGAGCTCGTTCAATCGCGCGAGGGCGCCCGGCTCCTGCGCCACGTCGCGGAGCAGGATCCGGAGCGTCGGGCGTTCCCGTTGCAACGCCTCCAGAAAGACTTCCGCCTCGGCGCAGCGGGGACATCCGGCCCTGACGAACACTTCGATGTCGGGCGTGATGGGGAGGGGACCGGCGGCCGCCGCGCCGACCAGGCAGGCGAGACAGAACAGGCAGGAACCCAGGCTCGGCGGCAGTCGTTTCGTGCCGGGGGGCCGGGCCACGGTCGGAGCGCGGGGGAGTTTCGGACCGCGAGGCGACCGGCCGCAGATGGTCATAGGGCGGGGTTGAACGGCGCGATCTGCCGGACGTACCGGATCACCTCCAGCAGCTCTTCGTCGCTCATCCGGCCGCGCCACCCGTGCATGGGGCTGAACGCGATCCCGTAGGAGATGATCGTCAGCATCTCGAAGTCCGACTTGGAGCGGGACCGGATGGATTGCAGGTTGGCCGGGCGCACGATCAGCTTCTCGGCCTCGGGACCGTTGCCTTCCCCGTTCATCCCGTGGCACCGGAAGCAATACTCGTCGTAGAGGGCCTGCCCGCTCCGCACCCTTCCGTCTCCTTGGGCCGAGACCCAGGAGCCTGCCAGGACGATCAGCAGCAAGCCCGCCACGCCGACAAGGTTCTTCCGCATGCTTTCTCTCCTTTCCCGGTCTGATACCGGCTGCGCTACCGCAGCGCGGTCAATCCTTCATAGTAGGCCGCCACGGTCTGTCTGAGCGCCTCCCGCAGCTCCTCTCGCGCGAGCCGTCGGTTGGACAGCTTGCGCAGGCGCGCCGCCAAGTCCGCGTCGCCGAGGGCCTCTTCCGCCCACCGCACGAAGTCCTGCCGACGGTCGTGGTACTCCAGGCTCCCAATCGGCAGCGACGGGATCATCTGCAGGAACTCATACAGGCTGGCGGCTTCCCGGCCGATCCCCCCGGCCTCGTCACGAAACCAGAAGCGCTTGCCCGGTGGAAGCGGAACGTCCAGGTACTTGTAGACGTGCCGCGCGTGCGGAACCCGCCGGATGGCCGGACGCAGTTGCACGACCGGCCCCCCGCACAGCAGCACGGAACCGGCGGGAGTCGCGCCGACGTCGATGCTGTCCACCCCGCAGGCCCCGCAATGCTCCTTGACCCTTCGCAACGCTTCCGGCTCGGTCAGCCGGGTGAACAGGCAATGGTGCAGCGCGTGCAGAACCGCGGGAGCCAGCCGGTCCGGCCGGTAGGAGACGAACGCCCACCCGCCCTCCCCGAGCAGCGGAGCGACCAGGTCGGTGATCTCGCTCCCCTCCCCCAAAAATTGCTGAGCTTCCTCCAGGACGATCCAGTGCGGCCGGTACTTGCGTCCCCGCAGCGGGTGCAGCACGCGGACCAGATCGGCCAGATAGGCGCCCCGCAGCGCAACGGGATAGCGGCTGAGGTCCAGGACCACCGACACCCCGGCGGATTCCAGCAAAGCCGCCACCGCGGAGGGCGACGGCATGGAGTCTCGGTCGCCCTCCAGCGCCAGAAAGCGCGGCAGGATCCGGAGGCCCCGGAAATCCCCCTCCGGATCAATGAGCAGCACCTGATACTCCTCGTGGTGCAGGCCCTCGGCCAGCAACCCGACCATCCAGGACTTGCCAGTCCCCGAGTCCCCGAACACGCCCAGGTTCCGACCGGCCAGACGAGAAGCCGGCAGGGACACCGGCCGGCCGGCCTCATCCTGTCCCAGCAGAACCGGCCGCTCGCGCTTCAACGGGATGTCCAGGAACTGGCCGGCCAGCGGATAGCGACGCAACACCTCCAGCACGCCGGCCGGGCCCGGCTCGTTCGCCACCACGTCCGCGGCGTCACGGACGGCTGGGACCGCGTCGCCGACCGCGACCCCGACTTCCGCCAGCGTCATCATCGAGAGATCGTTCTCCGCATCGCCGAACGCAGCCAGATTCCTGGCCGAGAACCCGCAGATCGTGAGCAGCCGTTCCAGGCCCGCCCCCTTGGCGGCTCCCGGCGGGATGATCATCACGTTCCCCTTGTTGTACTCGATCGAGGCGCTGCCTCCGTGCGAGCCGACCACCTGCCAGACCTGCTGGTTGTAGGGCGTCCAGGTCGCGGCGATCGCCAGCCCCCGCTCAAACGGGATCTCCGTCTCCTCCAGCGCCTTCAACAACCGCCCGCTGAGCTGGCCGAACGGAAGGTAAACTTCCCCGCTCGCCGGGTGCGCCAGGACCGCCCCGTTTTCCCAGACGATGCCGGAGAACAGCCTGCCGGCCCGGCCCAGGGACACCGTCTCGAAGCGCCGGCCGGTGACGAGGAACAGCGAGTGGCCGGACGCGCGACATTGATCGAGCGCGGATTCCAGCTCCGGGGGGATGGTCCCGTCCTCCGCGAGCGTCCCGTCGAAATCGAATGCCATCACTCGGCGATACACGCCCGCCTCCTATCCCCGGAAGAGCGACCGCCCCGTCGCGCCGACGGGACCTGCGGGCCGACCTCAGGCCGAGACGAGAGCCCGGTGGGCGCTGATCGCCTTCAGCGCACGCATGACGTCTTCGCAGGAGAGGTCCGGGACCCGCTTGCCCCCGGTCTCCTCGGCTTGCAGCACGAGATCGTTCATGCAGAGACGGGTTTGCGCCTCGTGGCCGCCGCCATGCAAATGTCGCGGTCGGTGATCAGGCCGACGACCCTGCCCGTGGAATCGACCACCGGCAGGATTCCGCAGTCGCTGTCCCACATTTTCGTCGCCGCTTCGGCCGGATTCGTCTCGGGGGCGCAGTACTGGACGGGGCTCGTCATCACGTCCCTGACTTTCATGACGCTTCTCCTTTCCGCTCCGGCGCGGCCCCCCCTTCCCGCAAGGCGGCCGCCGCCTCGGCCATGTATCGGATGACTTTCTCGTCCTCGACTTGGCTGAAATCCGCATAGTGGTTGCCGACCGCGAAGAACGGTTCTGGAGCCATCAGGACCACCAGCTCGTCCACCCGCCGGCCGACTTCCCGCAAGGTGTCCGCCGGTCCGACCGGAATGGCCGCGACCAGCCGTTTCACGCCCAGCCCTTTCAGCGCCTCGACCGAGGCCAGAAAGGTGGCGCCGGTGGCGATCCCGTCGTCTACCAGCAAGACCGTCCGATCCGCGAGCGAGGGCAGGGGGCGGCCCTTCCGGTACAGAGCCTGCCGGCGGGCGATCTCTTCCTTCTGAATGCGCACGGCATGCTCCAGATACCCGGCCGGGGCGGAGAGCGTCTCCAGGACCTCCGGCGCGCCCGGATTCAGATGAACCGACCCCGTCTCGGTCATCGCTCCGATCGCGAACTCCGGATTTCCCGGCGCGCCGAGTTTGCGCACCAGGAAGACGTCCAGCGGCAGGCGCAGCGCCAGGCTCAACGTATATCCCACGGCCACGCCCCCGCGGGGCAGGGCCAGAATGAGCCCGTCGGAGGCCCCCCGGTACGCGCGCAGCCGGTCGGCCAGGAGCCGGCCGGCCTCCTCGCGGTCCGCGAAGAGCGCCTCCCGCCACGGTGCCCATCCGCTCATCAGCCGATCAAGTCCCCACGACCTCGGTGCGCGCCCCATTGTATCCGACCTTCGCCCGCGCGGCAGCTTCGCACGCAGCTCGATGCTCAGCCGACCTTCACCTCGACGCTCTTGGGCTTCGCCTTCTCTGACTTCGGCAGGTGCACCTTCAACACCCCGTCCTTGAACTCGGCCGAGACCTTGGTCGCATCCGCGTCCTCCGGCAACGTGAAGCTGCGCGCGAAGCTCCCGTAGGCCCGCTCCACCCGATGGTACTTCTTGCCCTTCTCCTCCTTCTCGTATTTCCGCTCCCCGGAGATCGTGAGCACGTCGTCCTGCACCGTCACCTTGACCTCCTCCTTCTTCACCTCCGGCAGCTCGGCCTTGATGAGGTACTCCTTCTCGTCTTCGGAGATGTCCACGAGCGGGGCCCATTCGGCCACCGTCAACTCTTCCTTCCCTCCGTCCTTGCGGACCGGAGCCCGGCCGAAGACGGAGGACAGCCGGCGCTGCATGTCCTCCAGATCCTTGAACAGGTCCCAACGAGTCTCCCGGAATGGATCCCAACGTGTAATGGCGCCCATCGTTGCTCCTCCTTGATTGAATGGATCGAACGCGTTGTGCGGGCCGCCTCGGCGAGTTACCGCGGCGGCTGTCCGCTTTCTTCCCAGCGGCGCCGGAAGCCTCCTGCGTCGCCGTACTCGACAAAATCCTCGTGATGCGCCGGTTGATGAAACCCGGCCGCAGCCTGGTGCTTGATCGGGCAGAAGTAGGCCTCCGTCTCACCCGCGATTTTCACCGCATACTGGAGCAGGCCGTTCGCATAGCCGCAGTAGGCGCAGGCGATCTTCAGGACCGTCGGCAAGTATGGAAGCTTGTGTCGGTCAATCCGTATGTACTCGTTCCGCGGAACCAGCGGGACCCCGAGCAGCGGAAAGACCAGCCGGTGATAGAGCTCCAGGCAGAGGTCCAACACGACCAGCGGGACGATCATCCCGTACAACAACGGGGAGACCGCGATCGTCGTCCACTTCGGCCTGACCTCCACGCGGGGCTCGCCCGGGGTCTCCGCCCGTACTCTACCCATGTTGGAGGATCGCTCCCCTGTGCAAAGGCTGCCGCTCCTGTCCGCAAACGCCCCCCGGCACCGGCACGGGCGGGGCATCGAGGCTCACGACCTGCTCGCAGACGAGGCAGCGCCATCCGAACCGGTCCCGCGCGCTCTCCCGTACCCGATCATCCAGCCGGACCAGGACCATCATGTAGCCGCACCGGTCGCAACGACCCGGGCAGAGCTGCTTGACTTCGACCATCGCGCCCTTCATGGCGTCCTCCCATTCTCACCGCAGGGCCAACGTTCGATGGCCGTTCGTCCGTCGGGCCCGATAGACGCCGGGGCCGTCCAGCACCAGCCGGATCTCCCCGGCCCGGCTCAACCGGTCCACTTCGAGAAAGACCTGGCTCCAACTCAGGTCCTCGCACGCACGCATGACATCTTCCAGCGAGCACCAGGGGTTCTGGTTGATCACCCCCAGGATCCGCTCAATGACCGAGGATTTCCCGTCCATGGCCTGCTCTCCTTTTCTTCGACCCCGAAACCGGCGGGGACGCCTTGGAGGAATTGCACGGAGAGTGCCACGGGATCGCAAAGCGGCCTCACAAAAACAGCTTTGACAATCAACCACTTGCGCTCCATTTCCCCTGATCTCGTTTGAAGCATGTCGAGGGTGGGGACTTTCAGGCCTGAGCAGAAATGAACGTTTGTTGCCAAATGCCCCAGGCCGCACGAGGAAGCCGCCGGCTACGCCTCCTGACGGTGTATTCCACGGAGCGCCGTTCCCTGTCTGACATCGGTTCCGAAAAGTAGCGCATATCGGTTCGGTGGACGATTCGGGGAGCGGGGGTGCCGTCCCTCGTCGGGATCTACGGCTCTGGGATCGCCTGTAGGACAAACCCTGATACCCGCGTGCGGCCGGTTTGGGTATCCTGCGCCGCCATGTTCCGCCGTCGTTCGATCCCAGCACGCGAGGCGCAGAGCCCCAGGAGGCGGCGAATGAGCCGAGCAGCACGGTTGACGGGACGAGAGCAACAGGTGCTGCGGGAAATCGCCAGGGGCTACTCGAATCGGGAGATCGCCGCGCGTCTGAACATCAGCGTGCGGACGACCGAAGTGCACCGGTACCACATCATGACCAAACTCGACACCAAGAACGTGGCGCAGCTCCTCCGGGCGGCGCTCCGCCGCCGGCTCCTGACCATGGCTGATCTGCTGCCCCCGGCGCGAGGTCGGAAGCGATGACCGCTGCACCGAGACCGCGCACCGCCGTTGATTTACGCAAGGCCGTGGTTACTTGAGAAACCGGGAGGTGATGTCAGGCCGTAACAGGTCGGCAGCCTTGCAGTGGGGATCCGCCCTCATGCCGCCAGCGTGCAGAGGGCATCGCTCCTGCGCCAGTCGCGGGATCGTGATCCGCCAGACGCGCCACCTTCTCGGTGCCAGGAGAGGCACGCCCCGCCG
This sequence comes from Nitrospirota bacterium, assembly GCA_040757595.1. NCBI lineage: Bacteria > Pseudomonadati > Nitrospirota > Nitrospirota bacterium. The sequence continues at coordinate 42,970 of JBFLWP010000019.1, forward strand.
TGGGGGCCGGATGAAGAGGGGTGCGGGACGGCCAGCCAGTCAGGGACCTGCTGGGTCGTCGGATCGGTCCCGGCCAGTCGACAGGCCCGATGTCCACATGAGGGCGGGTCGGTTCGTCTTCAGGTCCCCGCCTCCAGGGCCTTCGTGAGGGTCTGGACGATCTTGACCCGCGCGTGGAACTTGTCGTTGGCTTCGATCACCGTCCAGGGCGCCCAAGTCGTGCTGGTTTTTTCGAGCATCTCCTCGACGGCTTCCAGATACTGGCCCCACTTGGCTCGGTTCCGCCAGTCCTCCTCGGTCAGCTTGTAGGACCGGAAGGGGTCCAACTCGCGTTCCCGGAACCGGCGCAACTGTTCGTCCTGATCGATGTGCAGCCAGAACTTGACGATGACGGTCCCGAAGTTGGTGAGCTGCCATTCGAACTCGTTGATCTCGCGATAGGCCCGCTTCCACTCCTGTTCCCGGCAGAACCCTTCCACCCGCTCGACCATCACGCGGCCGTAGTGCGACCGGTCGAAGATCATCAACTGGCCCTCCTGGGGCAGCGCACGCCAGAACCGCCAGAGGTAGTGGTGCCGGGCCTCCGCTCCGGTGGGAGCCGCGAAGGTCTGGACGTTGAATCCCCGGGGATCGAGCGTCTCGGTGACCCGCTTGATGCTGCCGCCCTTCCCCGCCGCGTCCCACCCTTCGAAGACGACCAGGGCGGTCCGCTTCTCGCTGTAGAGCCGCATGGACTCGGCGCGGAGCCGCACCTGCCATTTCTTGATCTCCTTCCAGTACTGCTTCTCAGGCAACGATTTGCCGAGGTCCACCTTTTCGAGCATCGCCCTTCCTCCCGGATTGGCTCCTCGACGCCGACGCCCGCGCGCGGCGAGCTTCGCGCGCTTGCTGGCTCCGGCCGATCTCCGCGCCGTGTGCCCTGCGCCAGGCCAGCGCCTCGTCCATCGCCTTGACCAGGGTCTCGAAGACCTTGACCTCGGCCCATCGCCGGTCGGTCGCCTCGACGATCGTCCAGGGCGCGTACGGGGTGTCGGTCTTGGCCAGCATCTCTTCGATCGCGGCCACGTACTTGTCATAGTCCTTGTGGTGCTGCCAGTCCCACTTGGTCACCCGCCAGCGCTCGTACTTGTCCCCTTCCAGCTTTTCCAGCCGGCGGCGCTGCTCCTTCTTCGAGATGTGCAGGAAGAACTTGACGAGCACCGTGCCATCCTCGGCCAGTTGCCGCTCGAACTGGCTGATCTCTTCGAAGGCCCTCCGCCAGACCTTCTTGGGGACCAACTTGGCCACGCGCTCGACGAGCACGCGGCCGTACCAGGACCGGTCGAAGAGGGCGATCTCCCCGTCCTGCGGCAGCCGGACCCAGTACCGCCAGAGAAACGGCTTGGCCTCCTCCTCGCCCGTGGGCGGCCGGGCCGGATGGACCTTGAATCCGCGCGGATCGATCCGCTCCAGCAGCCGGGAGATCATCAGCCCCTTCCCGGCCGCATCCCACCCTTCGAACACGATGACGGCGGGGATCTCCGCCTCCTTGCACCGGTACTGCAACAGCCTGAGCTGCTCGCGCAGCGCGGGGATCTGCTTCTTGTACGCCTCCTTGGTCAGCGAGCGGGTCAGGTCGACGGTCTCCAGCATGGGCTCTCCGGCTTGGGCTCCGGCTCCTACGAGGTTGGTTTCCCCTCGGCTTTGCCGGGCGAGAGGAGGTACTCGACGCAGCCGTTGAGCGTGGCGAGCTTGGGGTAGTCCGCCTCGGGAATCTCGACGCGCAGCGTCTCGTGCAGCGCGATCACGAAATTCAGGAAGTCCATCGAATCGATGTCCAACTGGTCGCGGAAGCTCACGTCGGGCTTGAGCGAGGAGAGATCGGCCTCCGGCGCGATCTCCCCCAGGACGCGTAAAACCGTGCTCTTGATCCCCTCGGCCGTCGGCTCGGGCCTCATAGGCGCTGGGGCTCCTGCAGCAGGCGATCCACGGCCGCCAGGAAGAGGCCGCCTCGGTGGCCGTCGGTGACCCGGTGATCGGCCGAGAGGGTCGCGGTCATGACCGGCCGGGAAACCACCTGGCCTCCAGCCACCCAGGGTCGTTCCACGATCTTGCCGAACCCGACCAGCGCGGTCTGCGGCGGGTAGATGACGCCGAACACGGTCTCGACCCCCTGCTCGCCCAGGCTCGTGACCGTGATCGTGGGATCGGCGAGCTCCGAGCTGCGGAGGGTGCCGGCGCGGGCCCGCTTCACGAGATCGCGGAAGTTGCGCATCAGGTCGTCCAGACTCTGCTTGTCCGCGTCGTGCAGGGCCGGGGCCACCAGCCCGCCCTGCCGGAGCGAGATCGCGACTCCCACGTGGACTGCCTGAGCCGGGACGGCCTGCCCCTCCCTCCAGAGCGCGTTCAGCTCCGGGACCTCGCGCAACGCCAAGGCCACGGCCTTGATCAGCAGGACCCCGTAGAGCAGCCGATCCGGAACCGGCCGTTTGCGGTTCTCCTCGGCCAGCCATGCCATGGCTTTGCCCAGGTCGATCGTCGTGCCGAGGTAATAGTGGGGAATCTCCCGCTTGGAGCGGGCCATGGCGGCGGCGATGGCCTGCCTCATGCGAAGCAGCCTATCGGCCGCCGCTTCGGCGGCGGGGGCGAGGGGCAAGGGGCGAGAGGCGAGAGGTTCTTCACCCCGTGCCTCCCCTCGGGCCTCGGGCCTCGCGCCCCGTGCCCGCGCGGCAGCGACCTCGATGTCGCGCCGCGTGACCGCCCCGTCCGGCCCGGTGCCCTGAACCGCCGAGGGGTCAATGCCGAGCTCGGTCGCCAATTGCCTGGCCGAAGGAGAGATCCGCAGACGGCCCGGCTCGGCAGCCGCCTCTCCCCCTCGCGCCTCGGGCCCCGCGCCTCGGGGTCCCCCTTCTTCTCTGATGATCGCCAGCACGGTCCCGACCGGGACCTTTTCTCCCGGCTGCACGATCAGCTTTTCGATCACGCCGGTCGTGAAGACCTCGACCTCGATCACCGCCTTGTCGGTCTCCACCTCCGCGATGATCTCCCCCTTGGCCACGCGATCCCCCGGCCGCTTCCTCCAGGCCACCAGCGTGCCGGCGCTCATGTCCGCCCCGAGCGTGGGCATTACGAATTCAGCCACGGCCGACCCAGCGTGAACCGTGAGACGTAAGACGTGAGACGAAAGCGGTCCTGTTCCCTGTCATCACTTACCCAGTAAACGATGAACGGCCCTTACGATCGTCTCAACGTTCGGCAGAGCCGCGTCCTCCAGGTGCTTCGGGTAGGGAACGGGGACCTCGGCGCTGCAGACCCGCTGAACCGGGCCGTCAAGGTCGTAGAAGCCCCCTTCCATGATCTGCGCGCTGACCTCGGCGGCGAAGCTCCCCGTGCGCCACGCCTCATCCACGACCAGGGCGCGATGGGTCCTGCGGACCGATTCGAGGATCGTAGCCCGGTCCAGCGGCCGGAGCAAGCGCAGATCAACCACCTCGGCCTCGATGCCGTTCGCCGCCAACCGCTCAGCCGCCTCCATCGCCTTCCACAGGGAGCCGCCGAACGTGATGAGGGACAGGTCCCGGCCAGGCCGGCGGACGGCCGCCTTGCTGAGATCCACCGGCCCAGCCTGCTCGTCCAATCCTCCCTCCATCGGGTAGAGGTAGGCATGTTCGAAGATGAAGACCGGATCCGGCTCGCGGAGCGCCGCCAGCAGCATCCCCTTCGCATCGGTCACCGTCGCGGGCGTGAGAACCTTGATGCCCGGGATGTGGGCGTACCAGCCCTCCAGGCTGTGCGAATGCTGTGCGGCCACCTGACGGCCCCCGCCCGTGGCCATCCGGACGATCAGCGGGACGCTGAACTGCCCGCCCGACATGTGCCGGATGGTGGCGGCGTTGTTGACGATCTGATCCAGGGCCAGCAGGCTGAAGTTGACCGTCATGACCTCCACGATCGGCCTCATCCCCCCCAGCGCCGCCCCGATGCCCGCTCCGACGAAGGTGGACTCCGAGAGGGGCGTATCGCGGATGCGCTCCGGCCCGAACTCCTCCAGGAAGCCCTTGCTGCAGGCGTAGGTGCCGCCGTACTTCCCCACGTCCTCCCCCATGAGGAACACGCGCGGGTCGCTCCGCAAGGCCTCCCGCAGCCCGGCTCTGACGGCTTCTCGGTACGTGATCTTCATAGAAAAAGCATTGGCGAGAGGCAAGGGGCTAGTGGCGAGAGGGAAGATTCTAGTTCCGACCTCTGGCCCCGCGCCTCGTGCCCCTAACCTGCCGCCTGCGGCGGCGTGTAGACGTCCTTCGCCAGATCCTCGACCGGCTCCCAGGGGCCGGCTTCGGCGAAGGCCACAGCTTCGGCGATCTCCGCCGCCACCTCCGCCTCGATCTTCGCGAGATCCTCCGCCGTGAGGCATTTCCACTCCCGGAGAAGCCCGAGGAATCCCGCGATCGGGTCCCGTTCCTTCCACCGCTCGACTTCCTCTTTCGTCCGGTAGAGCTCTGCGTCGTACATCGAATGGGCCCGGAACCGATAGGTCCGGAACTCCAAAAGGTAGGGCCCTTCACCCCGCCGGACGCGGTCGGCGGCGTGGCGCGCGGCCTCTTCACAAGCCAGCACGTCCATGCCGTCCACGGCCTCACCCGGGACACCCTGGCCCTTCGCCTTGAGGACGACGTCGGTCTGGGCCTGGTGGCGGGCCAGCGCGGTGCCCATCGCGTAGAGGTTGTTCTCGCAGCAGAACAGCACCGGCAGCTTCCAGAGGGCCGCCAGGTTGAGCGACTCGTGGAACTCTCCCTCGGCCACGGCGCCGTCGCCGAAGAAACAGGCGGTCACGCGGGCCTTCGCCTGCATCTTGTCGGCCAGCGCGAGCCCGACCGCGACCGGGAGCCCGCCCCCGACGATCGCGAGCCCGCCGTAGAACCGGCGGGAGGCGTCGAAGAAGTGCATGGAGCCGCCCCGCCCGCGGGCGCACCCGGTCGCCTTGCCGTAGAGCTCCGCCATCAGGGGGCCGGCCGGCGTGCCGCGCACGAGCGCATGGCCGTGTTCGCGGTAGGTGGCGACGATCCCGTCGTCCGGCGTGAGCGCCTGCAGGGATCCCACCGCCACCGCCTCTTCGCCGATGTAGAGGTGGAGGAAGCCGCGGATCTTTCCGGCGCTGTACAGCTCCGCGGCCTTCTCCTCGAAGCGGCGGATGCGGAGCATCTCCCGCAGCAGGTGCAATGCGTGATCTCGGTCAACGGGCTCGGTCATCGTGCACCCGTGAGACGTGAGAGGTGAAACGTGAGACGCAGGACGTCAGACGGGAAAGGCAAATCCGCCCCCATGAGCATCTCGTGCTGATCGCTGCTCCGACGTCTCACGCCTTACGTCTCACGTGTTTACGCTTCCAGCGTCGACGTATCTCCCTCCGGCAGCCCCAGCTCCCGGGCCTTGAGCAGCCGGCGCATGATCTTGCCGCTCCGGGTCTTGGGGAGCGAGGGGAGGAACTCGATCTCCTTCGGCGCGACCACGGCGCCGAGCCGCGCCCGCGCAAACCCGAGAATCTCCCGTTGCAGCTCGTGGCTCGGCTGATAGCCGTCCTTGAGCGACACGAAGGCTTTCACGACCTCCATCGCGACCGGGTCCGGTTTCCCGATCACCCCCGCCTCGGCCACCGCCTTGTGCTCGATCAACACGCTCTCCACCTCGAACGGCCCGATCAGGTGGCCGGAGGTCTTGATCACGTCGTCGGCCCGCCCCACGAACCAGAAGTACCCGTCCTTGTCCCGTCTGGCCAGGTCGCCGGTCAGATAGAACCCGCCGGCGAAACACTTCTTGTACCGCTCCGGCTCGTTCCAATAACCACGGAACATGGAGGGCCAGCCGGGACGCAGCGCCAGCTCGCCCTGCACGCCCGGCTCTTCGACCACTTCGATCCCGCCGTCCTCGGTCTTGCGAACGATCGCGGCCTCGATCCCCGGCAGGGGCCGTCCCATGGACCCGGGCCGGATGTCCATGGACGCATAGTTGGCGATCATGATGCCGCCCGTCTCGGTCTGCCACCAATTGTCGTGGAAGGGCAGGCCGAAGGCCTCCCGGCCCCAGAGGACCGCTTCGGGATTGAGCGGCTCCCCGACGCTGGCGAGAAAGCGGAGGGCGCGGAGGTCGTGCTTGCGGATCGGCTCGACGCCCGTCTTCATCATCATGCGGATCGCGGTCGGCGCCGTGTACCAGACCGTGACGCGCTGCTCCTGGAGGATGCGATACCACCGTTCGGCGTCGAACTCCGCCTCGTCCACGATGCTCGTGATTCCGTTCGTCAGCGGGGCGATAATGCCGTAGGAGGTGCCGGTGACCCAGCCGGGGTCGGCCGTGCACCAGAACACATCCTCTTTGTGGAAATCCAGGGCGAGCTTGCCGGTCGCGTGGTGGGCGACCACCGCCCCGTGCACGTGCACCGCCCCCTTCGGCGTGCCGGTCGTCCCGCTGGTGAAGTGCAGGAGCGCCAGATCCTCCGGGTCGGTCGGCTCGATCACGAACCGATCGCCGACCTCCGCCATCAGCCAGTAATAGTCCTGGGTTTCCGGCACATCGGTCGGCCTGTGCTCCTCCCCGACCAGGAGCACGTGTTCGAGGTGCGGCAGCGAGGCGCGAATCCCGGCCACCTTCCGTTGATAGAGGGCTTCGGTCGTGACGAGCACCCTCGCCTGTCCGATCGCCAGACGCGCGCGGAGCGGCTCCGGGCCGAATGCCGAGAAGAGCGGGCAGAAGACGCTCCGGTTCTTCAGCGTGCCGAGCGCGGCGATGTACAGTTCCGGGATCCGCCCGGCCAGAGCATAGACCCGGTCCCCCTTGCCCACTCCCAGTCTCTGCAGCACGTTGGCGAACCGGTTGGTCTGCTCCTGCAGCCGCCCGTAGGTGTACTCTCGCTCTTCGCCGTTTTTCCCGAGCCAGCGGATGGCCAGATGATCGCGCCGCGACCCGGCGGCGTGGCGGTCCACCGCCTCATGGGCGATGTTGAGGCCGAGGCCGCCGGGCAGGCCGTCCAGCTCGCGCCGGGCCTTCTCCCAGGAAAAGGCCGCACGGTCCTTCCAGTAATCGGAGAGGTGGGGCACGATCGTCCAATCCCGCCGCGACTTGATGATCGGTTCTCCGGGCACCTTGGCTCTCCCATTCGCAGCAACGCGATGACCGCCCACGTTTCAGCCCCGTCACTGTGCAATGGCCAGACCAGGGCCGGTTTTCGGGAAAAGGGCCTGAAATCCTCTTCTTGAAGGAGGAAGTGGACTGAGGCTGTAGCAATATTCGCCAATCCGCCCTTGCGGCCGGGGGAGAATCGCGCCAAGCCCGGCGGTACGGGTGCGGAATCCGGCTCCAAGCGGGTTCGCCGGAAGGGCCGCTCCAAGCATGGTTCTTGCGACCGCTTCGAGAGGCCAAGGAGGAGCCATGGCACGCACGAAGCTCCTGATCATGGGGGCGGCGGGACGCGACTTCCACAACTTCAATGTGGTCTTCCGCGACAACTCGCTGTACGAGGTCATCGCCTTCACCGCCGCGCAGATTCCCAACATCGAAGGCCGATGCTATCCTCCGGAGCTGGCCGGCCCGCTCTATCCCGACGGCATCCCGATTCTCGCCGAAGCCGATCTGGAGGCGCTGATCGCCCGGCACGGGATCGACCAGGTCGTCTTCTCCTACAGCGACGTCTCGCATGAGGACGTGATGCACAAGGCCTCGCTGGTCCTCGCCCGCGGCGCGGACTTCCGGCTGCTGGGGCCACGGGCCACGATGCTGCCGGCCGGCAAGCCGGTCGTCTCCGTCTGCGCGGTCCGGACGGGGTGCGGGAAGAGCCCGGTGGCCCGCAAGATCGCCCGTCTCCTGCGGGCCGAAGGCCTGAAGGTCGGGGTCGTCCGCCATCCGATGCCCTACGGCGATCTCGCCAGACAGCAGGTCCAGCGGTTCGCGACCCTCGAGGACCTGCGCCTCGCCGACTGCACGATCGAGGAAATGGAGGAGTACGAGCCGCACCTCGCGAACGGGGATGTCGTATACGCAGGCGTCGATTACCAGCTCATCCTGGGCCAGGCGGAGCGGGAGTGCGACGTCATTCTTTGGGACGGCGGCAACAACGACCTGCCCTTCTTCGCGCCCGATCTCGAAATCGTGCTCGTGGACCCGCTCCGGGCCGGCCACGAGCGTCGCTACTTCCCCGGCGAAACCAACTTCCTCCGCGCCGACGTCCTGGTCCTGACCAAGCTGGACACGGCCGAGGCCGAACAGGTGGAAGCCGTGCGCGAGAACATCCGGGGCTGGAACCCCGGGGCGATCGTGATCCAGACCGCCATGCCGGTCTCGGTTGCGGAGCCGGAGAAGATCAAGGGCAAGCGCGTGCTCGTCGTCGAGGATGGACCCACGCTCACTCACGGGGGCATGGACTTGGGGGCCGGAGCGCTGGCGGCGCGGAAGTTCGGCGCCGGCGAGCTTGCGGACCCCCGTCCCTTTGCCGTCGGGAGCCTCAAGCAGACCTTCGCCGACTATCCCCACATCGGCCCGGCGCTCCCGGCCATGGGGTACGGGACGCAGCAGATCCACGAACTCGAAGAGACCATCCGCCGCATCCCCTGCGACCTCGTGCTGATCGGCACGCCGGTGGACCTGCGGCGCGTGATCCGGATCGAGCAGCCGACCTGCCGGGTGACGTACGAGGTCGAAGAAATCGGCCGGCCGACCCTCCGCGACGTGCTCCGGCGCACGATCACGAAGGCGAACGACCATGTCTGAGACGCTCCTGATCGCCCTGGGCGGCAACGCGCTCGTGCAGGGCGGCCAGCGTGACACGATCGCCGACCAAGTCGAGACCCTGCGCGAGGCCCTGGCCGGGGTCGTGGAGCTGATCCGGCGCGGGTACAAGGTCGTCTTCACCCACGGCAACGGCCCGCAGGTCGGGCACATCCTGCTGCGGGCGGAGGCGGCGCGCGGCCGGGCCTACGACCTGCCCTTGGACGTCTGCGTGGCCCAGTCCCAGGGGGAGATCGGCTACCTGATCCAGCAGACCCTCCAGAACCTGCTCCTCCGGAACGGGCTCGGTCACCGCCCAGTCGCGACGGTGATCACCAGGGCCGTCGTGGACGAAGCGGACCCCCGGATGGGCCACCCGACCAAGCCCATCGGCCCCTTCTACACGAAGGACCAGGCGGACCGGCTGCGGGAGTCGGGCTGGACGATGATCGAGGACGCGCACCGGGGGTACCGGCGGGTGGTCCCTTCGCCCATGCCGGTGCGGATCGTCGAGGCCGACGTCATCGGGCGGCTGTGCGACCAGGGGACCGTCGTGATCGCCTGCGGCGGCGGCGGGGTGCCGGTCCGGGTCGCGGAAGACGGAACCCTGGCCGGAATCGAAGCCGTGGTGGACAAGGACCTGGCCTCGTCGGTCCTGGCCGAGGCCATCGGGATCGAGACGATCCTCAACCTCACGGCGGTGGAGCACGTCAAGCTCAACTTTGGCGGGCCCGACGAGCGCGACCTCCCCACCTTGACGGTTGCAGAGGCCAGAACCTACCTGGCCCAGGGCCACTTCGCCCCGGGCAGCATGGGCTCCAAGATCGAGGCAGCGCTCCGGTTCCTCGATCACGGGGGCCGGCGCTTCATCGTCACCAGGCCGGAGAAGGCGGTGGACGCCCTGGAGGGGCGGACCGGCACGTCCCTGGCCGCAGACGGCCCCGCCCGTCGGCGAATCCTTTCCCCCGACCGTGCCTCTAAAATGACCAGGAAGACCAGAAGGAGGTGACGGGGATATGAACAATCTGAGCTCGATCGTAGACGGGGCCATCGCCCTGTTCGGTTTGTTCGCCGGACTGGTGACGTTCGTCTGGGCGATCAAGGCCGGGGAGGAGGCCGGGACCGCGGGCGCGCCGGCTTTCAGCGAGAACCGGCCGGTTGCCAAGAAAGCTGCCTAAATCATCGAGGGCCGGGGCGCGGATCTGACCATCTCGTCAGCGCTACGCCCCTGCCCTGTTCTCGTTTTGCACACAGGAGGAGATTCGATGTTCAATGTCGTGTTGAACGACCAGATGATCAACCTGGATCCCTGTCACCGCTGTAGCGGCCTGATGGTGTCCGAGTTGGTCGGTGAGACGAACTGCGTGGAACGGCGGTGTGTGATCTGCGGGGAGCGGGTGGACCCGGTGATCCTGGCCCACCGGCGCCAGAGAGCGGCTCGCGCCGAGGCCGAAAAGCTGTTCTCCGCCGCCGCGTCGCTGAACTGACAGAGAGAGACCTCCCTCCGCGAACGACGCGCTCCCGTTTTTTTGCTGCCTCTTCGGGACAAGCCCCGGTCCCATGCACCCGTCTGTCCACTCCGGTTCGTCCTTGTCGTCCGATGTTCCCCCGTCCATAATAGGTCCGGGGGGACGACGCGATGAAGAAGGCGCCTTTCAAGAACATGCCGAAGCGGCAGGCGAAGAAATTCGCCCGGCTGAGACGCGCCGCCACCAGACAGCGTGTCGAGCGGATGCTCGCGCGCGAGCTGCTCAGGCGATCAAGGCCACGGAGCTCTTGATCCATGCCGGTGCATAACGCCGACGTCGCCGCGAAGCTGGACGAGGTCGCCGACCTGCTGGAGATCGAGGGGGCGAACCGCTTCCGCGTGCGCGCCTACCGCAATGCGGCCCGGACCCTCCGCGACTTGAGCCGGGAAGTGGCGGAGATGCTGAAGGAAGGCGCCGACCTGACCGAGCTGCCCGGGATCGGCGAGGACCTGGCCGGCAAGATCCGGGAAATCGTCGAGACGGGCACCACTCCCGTCCTCGAAGAGCACCGGCAGGCCCTGCCGCCCACGCTCGCCGAGCTGCTCAAGATTCCCGGCCTGGGTCCCAAGCGGGTCCAGGCCCTCCATCGGCACCTGGGCATCCAGACCCTCGACGCGCTCCGGCTGGCCGCCAAGGAGGGCCGCATCCGGTCGTTGCCGGGCTTCGGGGAGAAGACCGAGCGGCAGATCCTGGAGCGGCTGGCCGCCAGGGCCGGCACCGAGGCGCGGCTCAAGCTGGCTATTGCGACCCAGTATGCCGAGGCCCTCGTGGCCTACCTCAAGGCCGCGCCGGGCGTCAAACAGGTCACGGTCGCGGGCAGCTATCGGCGCGCCAGAGAGACGATCGGCGACCTGGACATTCTGGCGACGGCCAGCCGAGGGAGTCCGGTCATGGACCGGTTCGTCGCCTACGGCGAGGTCGAGGAGGTACTGGCCCACGGCGGCACCCGCGCCACGGTGCGACTGGCCTGCAAGCTCCAGGTGGACCTGCGGGTCGTGGCCGAGGAGAGCTACGGCGCGGCACTGCAGTATTTCACCGGCAGCAAGGCCCACAACATCGTCCTCCGGCAGCTCGCGCAGCAGCGCGGCCTCAAGATCAACGAGTATGGGGTCTTTCGAAACGACCGGCGCCTGGCCGGCGAAACCGAGGAATCCGTCTATGCCGCCGTCGGCCTGCCCTGGGTACCGCCGGAGCTTCGGGAGAACCGGGGCGAGTTCGAGGCAGCCAGGGAGGGGCGGCTCCCCAAGCTGGTCGAGTTGCGCGACCTGAAGGGCGACCTCCACGCCCACACGAAGGCGACGGACGGCCGGAGCAGCCTCAAGGAGATGGCGCTCGCCGCCCGAACCCGCGGCTTCGAGTACCTGGCCATCACCGACCATTCCCAGCGCCTGGCCATGACCCACGGGCTCGACCAGAAGCACCTGCTGGCGCAGCTCGACGAGATCGACCGGCTCAACGGGGAGCTCAAGGGTCTCACGTTGCTCAAGGGCATCGAGGTGGACATCCTGGAGGACGGCCGCCTCGACCTCCCCGACGAGGTCCTGGGCCGGCTGGATCTGGTCATCGGCGCCGTGCACAGCCATTTCTCGCTTCCTCAAGAAAAGCAGACCGAGCGGATCCTGCGCGCCATGGACCGGCCGCACTTCACGATCCTCGCCCACCCCAGCGGCCGTCTGATCCAGGAGCGGGAGCCCTACGACGTGGACCTGCCGCGGATCATCAGGCAGGCGCGGGAGCGGGAATGCTTCCTGGAAGTCAACGCCCATCCGGAGCGACTGGACCTGACCGACATCGCCTGCCAGATGGCCAAGGAGGAGGGGGTGCTCCTCAGCATCAACTCGGACGCGCACAGCGTGCTGGACTTCGACAACCTGCGCTTCGGCGTCGGGCAGGCGCGACGGGGCTGGCTGGAGAAGGCCGACGTGGTGAACACGCGTCCCTTAAGCCAGTTGCGCCCGCTGCTCCGGAAGACAATGTGATGGGTGATCGGTGATGGGTGAGCGCATGCCAGGCTTTGCGCGTTGCCCCGTCTACAACCCATCACTTATAACCCTTCACCCATCACCGCCTGTATGATCGAGATCGACGGCTCGCGACATTCGGGCAGCGGCACGATCGTCCGGCAGGCGGTCCTGTTCGCCGCGCTCACCGGCCAAGCGGTCCACATCGCCAACGCTCGCCTCCGGAGGCCCAAGCCGGGCCTCCGCCCCCAGCACATCCGGGTGGTCGAGGCCATCGGCTCGCTCGTCAACGCGCGGATCGAAGGCCTCGCCCTTGGCTCCACGGAACTGGTCTTCCGGCCCGGCAAGCTGAAGGTAGAACGGGAGTATCTCTGGGACATCGGCACAGCCGGCTCCACGACCATGTTGGCGCTGGCCGTCATGCCGGTGCTGGCCTTCTCCCGGACCTCCGTAAGGGTCGAGCTGCGGGGCGGGCTGTTCCAGGACTTCGCCCCCTCCGTCTTTCACCTGCAACAAGTGATGCTGCCCCTCCTCGGACGGATGGGGCTGCAGGCCGACGTGACCATGGACCGGCCCGGGTACGTGCCGCGGGGGGACGGCATCCTGCGCCTCGCCTTGACGCCGATGCGGCACCCGCTCCGCGCCCTGACCCTCGACGAGGCCGGTCCCGTCGAGCGGCTCTGGGGCGTTGCGCTGGCCTCGCATCTCGACGAGCGGCGCGTGAGCGAGCGGATGGCCGAAGCGGCCAGGCGGGACCTCGATGGCGCCGGCTACCGGGCCGCCATCGAAGTCCGGCACGACAAGGAGTCGCTCCAGCCGGGCGCGGCGCTCGCCCTCTTCGCCGACCTCGGTGGCGGAGTCCGCCTGGGAGCGGACCGGGCCGGCGCCCTGAGACGCTCGGCCGAATCCATCGGGAAGCACGTGGTCGCGCAACTCCTCGAAGACCTCCGGACCGGCGCGACGCTCGACCGCTTCGCCGCCGACCAGATCGTTCCCTTCGCCGCCTTGGCGGAAGGAGAGAGCCGGTTCCGCATCCCCACGGTGACGGATCACGTGCTCACGAACGCCTGGCTGGCCGAGGAGTTCCTGGGAGCCGAGGTGCGGATCGAGGACCGGCTCCTCTCAGTCGTCGGGGCGGGCTTTCGACCGGTTGGAAGCCCGTGACGCGGCGGGCGCCGCCTCCGGCGCTGGCGATCCGTCGGCTTCTTCCGCCAGCCGGACCGCGCGGCGGAGCTGGGCGGCGAAGCTGGAGCGGCTGAAGGCCCAGGCGGGCGAGACGGGCAAGCCCGCTTCGCGCAGGGCGTTGGCCACATACTGGTGGCACTGGTGCGCGAGCAGGTTATAGGAGCGTGCCGCCGGGTAGAAGCGGCTCTCGCCGGTGACCAGGACGGGCTCGGACGAAGCGAGGGTCGTCTGAAGGTGGCGGCGCAGGCGGCCGTACCCCTCCTCGCTCAACTGAAAGGTGAACCGGTCCGAGGGCGGCTCCGGCGTGCGGTCGGCCCAGACCCGCCCGTGCTCCCCGACCTCGACCACGCCGGGCGGAAACCGGAACAGGACCCGGAGCACGCCGCCGGGCCCCTGACGGCCTTCCAGGTACCAGCCCTGCTCGGCATAGCCCCACTCCTCAAAACGCTGAATGCTGAACGCGGAAGTTTGAATGTCGGAAGCGGCCGGTTGACCACTCAGAGGAAAGGCGATCATCGCGTGCCAGGTGTCCAGCGACACGATGACCGTGCGGCTCGGCGCTCCTGGCTGCGGCGGCCAGAGCTCGCGAACCGGCCCGGCGCAGCCGCAGGTGAAGAGGAGCAAGCCGACGGCGGCCCAATCTCCCCATGCTCGGCAAGACGCGCGGAGCCTGTCCATCCTGTCCCCGGTTCCGAGAGCGCTCTTCACGGCCCTCCCCGATTCTCACGCAAGCGGATGCCAATGGCAACCATCCGAGCCGGCCGGGCCCAAGCTCCGTGAGCTTGACGACCTTATGTATTGGTGCTATGGGTGGCGCGCCATGAGGATGATGCTGTGTCACCTGACCGGCAGCCTGCGCGGTCGGACCCAGTATCTGGACACCGACTCGATCAGCTTCGGGATCGGGGAAGGGTGCGGCGTCGTCTTCGACAGCGACCAGGATTCGGCCGTCTGCCCCGTGCACGCGGAGCTGACGGTCGAGGATCACGGCCCGATCATCAGGGATCGGAGCGGGCGGGACGCTCTGTTCATCAACGGCCAGCGCCGGACGGAAGCCGATCTGAAGGACGGGGATCTCATCCAGTTCGGCGAGGACGGCCCGCTGGTCCGTTTCCGCATCCACCCTGACGCAGCACCCGAAACCAAGCCCTGGCGCCAGATCGTCACCGATTGCCGCGACATCGTCGTCCGGACCCCCCATCCCCGCTACCTGTCGCCGCTGTACCTGGCCCGCCACCTGCTGACCGACGTGGCCCGGTACGGCTCGCCGGCGGTCAAGCTGGCGGCGGTCACCGCGATCCTGGCCCCGGTTCTGCTCATCGCCGCGCTGACGCTGGCCCTCTATCGGCAGTACCAGGCCACGAGCGCATCCGAGCGGCAGAGGGCCGAGCTCATCCGTCAGCTTGAGACCGGGCGCCTGACCCTGATGGAGCTGGAGCGGCGCATCGAGCAGGAGCGTCTGAGCGCCGACGAGCTGCGCCGGCAGCAGGACGAGTTGGTCCAGCGACTGACCGCGGCGCTGACGCAACAGGAAGCGGCCCGCCGCTCCCAGCAGGAGCTGCAAGCGATCCGCCGTCAGCTCGCCGAGCTGCAAGGGGCCCAGCGGTTCGCCGAGGAGCTCGCCAGCCGCTTCCAGAGCGGAGTCGGGCTGCTCCAGGGCGGATACGGATTCAAGGAGAAGGGCACCGGCCGCCCGCTGCGGTACCAGGGCTTCGATCGGCTCGGGAACCCCTACGTGGACAAGGACGGGAACACCCTGGTGACCGTGGAAGGCACGACGCCCCCGGTGGTGATTTTCTATGCCGGCACCGGATTTCTCGTGGACCGGCAGGGCACGATCGTGACCAACCGCCACCTGGTGCGGATGTGGGAAGTCTACGAGCCGGCCAAAGAGGCCATCCGGGCCGGCTTCGAGCCGCACCTGTATTTGTTGCGCATCTTCTTCCCCGGCACGCCGGCTCCCTACGATCTCCGGCTGGTCGCGGCCTCCGAGCAGGTGGACCTCGCGGTGCTGCGGACCGACCGGGCGCCGACCGGCTCGGCGCCGCTTCCCCTGGCTCACCATGGCGACACACCCCACGTCGGGGAGCCGGTCGTGGTGCTGAGCTACCCCGGGAGCTTCGACAGTCTCCTGGGCCGTCTGGCGGGACCGGTCAGCGAAGAGATTCTCCGCGAAGCCGGCGCCGACCCGGCCAAACTGGCCGAGCGGCTCGCGGGCCGAAAGTTGATCCGTCCTCTGGCCACGCAAGGGCACGTGGCCGACTCCTCGTCCGAAGCCATCACGTTCGAGGCCGCGTCGGCCAGCGGGAGCAGCGGCGGTCCCGTGCTCGACCGGGCCGGCCGGGTGGTCGCGATCAACCGGGCCGTCCTGCACAAGGTCGGGCAATTGAACGTGGGGTTGCCGGTCCGCTTCGTCCACGACCTGCTGGGCGGAACGGACGCCGCCGGCCCGCGGGCCGGGTCCTGAAGACGCATGGAGAGTCCCTTGCGCATCCTGCTCGCGGTGGACGCCTCGCCCGACTCCAGGCAGGCGGCGCAGGTGATCGCGCATCTGGCCGCGCCGCCGGAGCTCCACGTGCTGAACGTCGTGGATCTGGCCGCCCTGAAGCACGCCTATCCGTCGTTGGAGGCGGGAGCCGGCTTGCTCGAGACCTACCGCAAGGAAGTCTCGGAAGCGGCCGAGCGGATCCTCCACGAGATGAAAGCGGAGTTGACGCCCCATGCCGCCCGCATCCGGCTGATCGCCGACACGGGCGACGCAGCGGAGAGCATCATCCAGACCGCGGAAGAGACCGGCGCGGACCTGGTGGTCCTGGGGCAGCGCGGCTTGACGGCCAACCCCGCGTTTCTGCTCGGCGGGGTTTCCCAGAAGGTCGCCACCTACGCGCCCTGCTCCGTGCTGGTGGTCAAGACCCCGGTTCCCTCGCTGGATCGTCTCCTCCTGGCCGTGGATGGATCGGACGCATCGAAAAAAACGGCTCGCTTCCTGGCCGGCCATCCGTTCAGGGGCCGTCCACACCTGACCGTCGTCACGGCCTGGCCCGTGCAGCGCCCAAACTCCTTCGGCCGGGTCACCGGCGGGCGCGACCTGTCGGACGCAGCGCGGGCGGCCAGAACGGAGGGGGAAGCCCTGCTCAAGGACGTCGCCGCGAGATTGCAGCAGGCTTATGAAGTCGAGACTGAGTGGCTCCAGGGGGACCCGGCCTTCGCGATCCTGGAAGCGGCGGCGCGCAGCCAGGCCCAGGTGATCGTGCTCGGTGCGCGCGGCCTCACCGGGATCAAACGCTTTCTGCTCGGAAGCGTCTCCCAGAAGGTCCTCGTCCATGCCCCCTGCTCCGTCCTCATCGTCCGGTGAGCGGGCCGCCGGCCGGAGTTGACCCTATCCCTAACCGTGATTAGCTAAACTTCAGAAAGAGGTGTGTCGTCTCGAACGGGGGTCCGCCCTTATGCAGGGAGCTGCAAAAGGGCATCGCGTTTACGCCCGTTGCGGGATCGTCAACCGAGGGTACGCGCCTCCAGCTCGGTGCCAGTAGGCACGGCCGTAGATGCGAGCCCGATGACAGGAGGCGCGGGGCAGCCTGGAAGGGCGTGAGGGTTGCTCAGCACGATCCCGGCTAGTTGGTAAGCCCGGTGTCCACATAAGGGCGGATCAATTTATTCCCTCCCTCTCGGATCTCTCCCGGTATCCAGTTTCAGCTCAGAGTTCGACGACTGCCAACCCCTCAATATCGGCTCTGTGGCGTGTGACGTGAAGAAAAGGATACAGAAGGGATACCCGGAGGGGGTAAAGCGAACCGGAAGGCCGAAGATACAACAAGAGCGGAGGGTGGAAGTGAGAGCGTCGATCCGATGGTGGGGATCTCGGAGAGGTTTTAGGCTTCCCGGAAAGCCGGGCCTGCACACCGCCTCTACACCCGACCCCCCTTTCTGAAGGTGCTGCTCTCTCCAACACCTCCGCTCATTCATCACATAACTCTCGTTCCGCAATGATCAAGGAGTTTGGAAAGGCCTCTCTGGGGCACTTTGTCTTCCACCTGTCGCATTTTTGGACTTCGACCATTCCCTTCGCTGGCCGGGGGTAAGCTCCCCCGTTCGACCCTCCGCCAGTCCTACCGGTTTTGATTGGTTTTCAGCGGGCGCTGCGCCCGTGATGTATGCCTGGCATGCTTGATGCTCCATCTGTTTCCTGCCGGTCATTCACTGGAAGCGATTCATCGTCCCATGGGTTCAAGCCGTAGAATCGCGCGGCCCATTTTTACCGTGCAGAAGCACCAGGCCTCCCACCTGCACTATGACTTCCGGCTGGAGATCGGAGGCGTGCTCAAATCCTGGGCCATTCCCAAGGGACCGTCCCTTGATCCGTCCGTGAAACGGCTTGCGGTGGAGGTGGAAGACCACGATCTCGCCTATGCCGATTTCGAAGGGGTGATCGAGGAGGGGCGGTATGGAGCCGGCCCCGTGCTCGTCTGGGACATCGGCTGGTTCGAGCCAGCCGGCGAGGGGCAGGGCGGGGCATCGTCCGAGGCGCCGTTCCGGTCGGGAAAACTGGACTTTCGGCTGCATGGGCATCGTCTCCGAGGCCGGTTCACCCTGGTCGCCATGAAGGGCCGTCCCCGCCAGTGGCTATTGGTCAAGCAGCGTGACGAGGAGGCCCGCCCAGGCCACAAGACGACCGAAACATGGAGGACATCCGTGCTCACGGGCCGGTCTATTGAAGAGGTCACGTGAGTCGGCGCAACGGACCGCGACGATGAAACCGGAAGGGTGGAACATCCTGGCCACCGCCAAGGACCGGGACCAACGGCACCTGGCGCGTCGGCTGAAACGCTTCGGCGACTTCCACTGGACGGCTTTTCGCGGAGTCCTGATCGGGCGGGTCGAGGACCAAGAGGCCTTCCTCGAACAGCTCCTCCGCTGCGAAGAGGCCGAACCAGGGTTTCTCGGCCCCTTGGCCAAGCTCGTGCCGATCAACCAGACCTTCGAGTTCACGGTGGAGACCTTTCCAACGCGCCTGAAAGAGGCTATCCTGCCCTACGCGGAGCGCCTCGGCAGCGGCTCCTTCTACGTCCGCATCGAGCGGCGCGGCCATGCGGGGGAGCTCCACAGCCAGCACCTCGAACAGGAGATGGATCAAGCGCTGGGCGACGCGATCAGAGCCGGGGGCGGAATGCCCAGGATCGACTTCAAGGACCCGGACGCGATCGTCGTGGCGGAGACCCTCGGCGATCTCTGCGGAGTGGGAATGATCACGCGGGCGATGCGGAGTCGGTTTCCGTTCGTGCACGTGCCGTGACCGACGGGCGGCTCGCGACAGAGCGTGGAGGCGGTTATGCACACCGGCGGGTCCGTGAGAGCAGTCCTCGGTTTGGCCTTGCTGATCTGGATCATCGGTCCGCCGCTGGCCCCCTCGTCCCTGTGGGGCCAGGACCGGCTCGGTGACCCTTCTGCCGGAAAGGCCCTGTACGAGCATCACTGCCAGCAGTGCCATGGAGCCGCCGGGTGGGGGGACGGCCCGAAAGGCCGGGACCTGATCGTGCCGCCGGCCAACTTCCACAGCCCGGTCTTCCGGTTGAAATCGGACGAGCAGGTGCTGATGAGCATCGAGTTCGGGGTGGTAATGAGCTCCATGCACGCCTGGCGCGGCCGGCTCGGCGAACAGGAGATGCGGGACCTCGTGGCCTACGTGCGGCTGCTGTCCCAGCAGGTCCGATAGCCGATCCAGCCCGTCTCCCGTCCGACCGCGCGCGACGACGCCGGCTCATTGACTTGCGCCGGTGGTCGTGGCAGCTTGCGGCAGAGCCGGGGCGACGGCCCCCGGGCACGCAGCGAGGACTTCCGATGACTTCCTACTCCGGCTCGAGGGAATCAGCGGCCGGCCCCCATCCGGTCGGCGAATCCTTCCGCATCAAGATCGTCCAGACGCTCAAGAAGGTCCCGTACGACCTCCGCGTGGCGGCCCTCCGGGAGGCCCACTACAACGTGCTCGCCCTGCCGCGCGACCGGGTCTACCTGGATTTCGCCACCACCCGCGGGAACTCCGGCCTCACCGACAGGCAGCTCTCCGCACTGATGATCGGGGACGAGGCCTATGCCGGGAGCGCCAACTTCTATGCGCTCGAGCGGATCTGCCAGGAGACCTTCGGGAAGCGTTTCACCGTGCCCACCCACCAGGGACGAGGGGCCGAGCACCTGATCCTCCGCGGGCTCCTCCAGCCGGGCCAGACCGCCGCCACGAACGGGAACCTGACGACGCTCCAGCCGCTGGCCGCCGCCCTGCGCCTGCAGGTGGCGTCTCTGCTGCCGGACGAGACGTTCGACCCGCTCACACCCAGGGAGTTCAAGGCCGATCCGCCCCTTGCGCGGCTGGAGGCCCTGCTCGCGGCCGGGTCGGTCAAGCTCGTCATGCTGGGCGCGGCCCTGCCCCAGTTCGGCGGCCAGCCCCTCTCCCTGGACAGCCTCCAGGCCTGCGCCCAGCTCGCCCGCCGGGCCGGCGTGCCCCTGGCCCTGGATGCCTCCATGCTGGCCTCCGCCGCCTTCCTCTATAAGAAGAGCCGGGCCGGGGACCAGGACCTGCATTCGCTCATCCGCCGTTACGCCGACTCCTGCGACATCCTGTACCTCAGCGGCCGCGAAGACGCAGGCTGCCACACGGGCGGGCTCATCGCCACCGACGATCAGACCTTCTATGAAACCTTCCGCAGCCTGGTGGTGGTCTACGAGGGGCTGCACACCTACGGGGGTCAGGCCGGCCGCGACATGCAGGTCCTCGCACAGGGCCTGCTGGACATGCAGGACGAGAGCTACCTGACGTTCCGCCTGCGCAAGCTGGAGTACCTGGCCCGGAACCTGGGAAAGGCCGGCTACCCCCTGTACCAGCCGCTCGGGCTCTCCGGCGTCTGTCTGGACTGCCGGCGCCTGTCCCTCCGCGGCCTGCCGGAGCTGGACGGAAGCAGCCCGCCCTCGGCCAACCTCGCCGCCCTGCTCTACCTGGTCTCCGGCATCCGCGCCAGGCCGATGCCCGCGCGGGAGCTTGGGCGGGACCTGGACCTCCTGGGGCTCTTCGTGCCCCGCCGAACCTACACCGAGCGGCAGATTGACTACCTGATCGAGAGCTGTGAGCAGCTCAAACGGTACCGGATCGTCAACCAACTCCGGCCGGCGGAGCCGGCCGCCCCTTCTCCCGAACTGATGCGCTACTCGGTGGACGGCCCCTTCATCACCGACTACCACGGCGACTTCACGCCGACCCACCAGCCGGAGCCCTACTTCATCAAGGTCGTGGAGCCCTTCCGCCTGAAGTCCGCCCGGGAGCGGTCGCGGGCGATCCGGGAGGCCGGCTACAACACGTTCCTGCTCAGGTCCGAAGACATCTACATCGACCTGCTCACCGATTCCGGCACCGCCGCCATGAGCAACCAGCAGTGGGCCCGTATGCTGGAGGTCCGCGAGTCCGAGTTGGGAAGCGAGGCCTTCCGCCTGTTCGCGGAGCGGTGCCGGGACGTGCTGGGCTTCCGCCACGTCCTCCCGACCCACCAGGGACGGGCCGCCGAACACCTCCTCTCCCAGGCCATGATCCAGCCGGGCCAGTACGTGATCAACAACATGTACTTCACGACGACGCGGGAGCATCAGGAGCGGGCCGGGGGCGTCTTCGTGGACCTGATCGTGGACGAGGCCTACGACCCGCGCTCGCCCCATCCGTTCAAGGGGGACATCGATCCGAAGAAGCTCACCGGCTTCATCGCGCAGCACGGGCCTGAGCGGATCGCCTACGTCTGCGTGGAGACCAACGTAAACATGGCCGGAGGGCAGCCGGTCTCCCTCGCCGTCACGAAGGAGATCTCGGCCATCTGCCGCTACCACCGCATCCCGCTCATCTTCGACGCGACGCGCGTGGCGGAGAACGCCTACCTGATCAAGAAACGGGAGGCGGCCTACGCCGGCTGGACGATCAAGGAGATCATCAGCGAGCTGATGGGCCTGGGGGACGGCTGCACGATCTCGGCCAAGAAAGACGTCTTGGTCAACATCGGCGGCATCCTGGCCGTGAACGACCCGGCCCTCTACGACCGGTGCGCGAGGCTCTGCACGACCTTCGAGGGCACGCCCTGGTCCGGGGGGCTGGCCAGCCGGGACCTGGCGGCCATGGCGGTGGGCCTGGACGAGATGACCGAGTACGACTACATCAGCTCGCGGGTGGAGCAGGTCCACTACCTCTGGGCCAGGCTCATGCAGGCCAACGTGCCGGTGGTGGAGCCGCCCGGCGGCCATGCGGTCTTCCTGGACGCGCGGGCCTTCCTGCCGCACATCCAGCAGGAGCAGTTTCCCGCCCAGCGGCTGGCTGCGGCTCTCTACGAAGCCTCGGGCGTGCGGGGGATGGAGCGGGGGATTGTTTCAGCCGGCCGCGACCCGGCGACCGGCGAGCACCGGCCTTCCAAACTGGAGCTGGTGCGGCTGACGATCCCCCGTCGGGTCTACACTTACAGCCACATGGACGTCGTGGCCGACGGCGTGATCGAGGTCTATCGCAACCGCCAGGCCCTCAAGGGCCTCACGATGATCTACGAGCCTCCGACGCTCCGCTTCTTCACGGCAAGGTTTGAGTCGCTATAGAGGCTTCTCTGTCCCTGAGACGAGACCCTTCGGTTCCCCGGATCAATGCCGATACAGTTGCTCCTAAGCCAGGACGGCCTCTTCTTCAGACACCGGCAGCTTAGGGTCGGCTTTGACAGCTAGCCATTTCAACGTAGCGAGGTTGCGGATAGTTGAAGCGACTGTGTTTTTATCAAAAGGCGGGCGACGTTTTTGTTTCCAGTGCATAACCGCCTCCAAGACTTCAGTTTCGGAGGGCGGCTCTCGTCTTTCCCGCGCCAGCTCTCGGGTTGCAAACAACACGGTGGCAATGACCTCTGCTTGAGCGGTGTTAACCCGCATAAACAGATCGGCCGTTTTTTCGAGAATCTGAGCCCACTGACCAAAGGAAGATGTATACTTTTGCCGAACCCGGTTGAAATTCGGCCCTACCTTGACCACGAACATCTTTCCGTGTCGCTCTTCCTGAAGCAGCCCGTTATTGATCAGCTTAGTTTCAACGCGCTTCAAATCTTCTGAGAATGGGCCGAAACTACTGCGTTGGTAATGCAAGCCCGTTGGCAACCCCTCGTTCGTTGCAACATATGCAATCTTTTGAAACAGCGTTCTCCCGATCAGCCAGTGGTAGGGCTGCTGCTCGATACGGGAGATAATCTCAATCAATCCCACCCATGCGGGATTGAGCGCAGATGGCCCTGTCTTGGTAATCTGCTCAATATGTGCTTCAGCGCCGTGTTCAAGGAACTCTACCGTTAGCTCTTTTGGGTGAGTCCCATAAGGCGCGTAAAGTTCGACAGGGATAGTCATTTCTTTAGCGAACCGATAAATCAAAGGGCCTACGACCCGCCATTCCAATTGCCCGTTACCACACCCAAGCGGAGGAATGGCAAGCGATGTGACACCCCATACCCGATAATGCTCCAACAGGTATGTCAGCCCATGCTCAATGTCGCTGAGCCGGGAAATCGATTTCCAATGCTCCTTGGTCGGGAAATTGATGATCTGGGGTGGAAACAGGGTTTTGTAAAGGTAGAGAATTCCTGGTCTGACTTCTCCCCGCTCACACCGCTTGACATAATCGTCATACATATCCGGGAACCGGCTCTTGAACTCAAGTGCGATCCCCTTCCCCATCACACCCACACAATTGATCGTGTTAATCAGCGTCTGGGCTTTTGATTGCAGGATGTCCCCAACCAGGATCTTCATGGTCGCCTCTCAGAAGAACATACCACTGTTAATTCTGACGGGCAATCCAGTATTGAGGGCCTGAAATGTCTGCAGCGCCCTCTCATTCGCCACATAGGCGCCGATCACAAATCGCGGTTCAACCTTGTCCGGCACAAGAACCTCCGCGCACTTGATCGACTTGCGTGTCATGGCATCATACGGGTCCTGCGCATTAGTCCAGTACTTGGCAAAGACCAGGTCTTTGTCTAAGGCAAGAATCCCGCCCGCAACCGGATCAAACCGAACCCAATCACTGGCTGCATTTCGGTCGGCCACGATCACGCCCGGCACGTCAAGCACGGACGGGTCAACCCGCAAGACACAGATCACATTGTTCTGATCACGACGCTTGCTGAGCATGGGGTTGTGCGCATCAAAGTAAAGAACCCTGCCCTTCCGGGCAGGGCTTTTTAAACCAGGAGGACTCTCTCTCCTCCGCTACGCTACGGGCTGCCATTCATCCCCGCTCTTCCGAGCGGGGCATTCTTGGCAGGTTTCGTAAA
>JBFLWP010000020.1 GCA_040757595.1 Nitrospirota bacterium
CGCCGCAGCGAGAGGCTGCGGCGCTCCCCAGGAGGGTCTCACGTGGCAGAGTTGTTGACGACAGCGCTTGATCTGGGAATGTGGCCGCTGGCCATTCTTGCCGGCTTTCTCGTGTATTTCATCGCGGTCAAGAAGGATCAGTCGGCGGCTTTTAAGACCTTCATCGGTATCCTCGCCACCATCATGCTGTTCATCGCGATTGCCAACTACAAGATCAACTTCTTTGGCGAATCGAGGCTTTTGCCGGTCTCCTTGGCGATGATCACGGCGCTCGCGTTCATGATGGCGCTGTACTTCTCCAAGATCAGCGCCCTCTTCAAGATCGGCGGGTTCATGTTTCTGGTCGCCGCGGCCCTGTCCGGCTACGGCAACTGGCTGCCGCAGGTGGAGGGCGGGTTCCCTCCCCCGGAGGTGAAGCTGGATTTCGCCTCCATGACGCCCCAGCAGTTGGCCGACGAAGGGGAGAAGATCATCTTCGGCGGTATCGGCCAGAGCACCGTCCAGGGCGCGATCGGCAAGGGGCAGTGCCCCCTCTGCCACGGCTTTCAGAAGGGTTTCCTGAGCGAGCGGGCCCCGAACCTCTTCGGGTTGCCGGATCGGCTCAAGGAGCGGCTGGACGATCCGCGGTACCACAAGGGAAAGCCGGGTGATCGCGATACGGCCCAAAAGGAGGCGTTTCCTGGGTCGGGAACGGCTGAGGCCGGGCAGGAATACATCGCCGAATCGCATGCCTGTCCGAGCTGCTACGTCGTGGCTGGATTCGGGGTGAAGGGGACGAACGACAAGGAGAGCCCGATGCCCCCGATCCACAAGCCGCCGATCTCGTTGAGCTTGCCCGAGTTGGCGGCGGTCGATACGTGGCTCTATGTCCGTGAGGGTAAGGAAGCGCCGTCGTACGAGGAAATCGTCAAATCCTACGAGAAGTTCATCCCCGAGGATCAGCGTCCCAAGCTGCAGGAGGACAAGCCTGCGGCTGCGGGCGGCGGGCTGCTCGCGACGGGCGAGGAGCCGGTGGACCAGATCTTCCAGAAGGCGACCTGCGTGGCCTGCCACACGATCCCCGGGATCGCCGGTGCGGTGGGCACGATCGGGCCGAAGCTGGTCGAGGGGACCAACGCCCCCACCAGGATCAAGGACCCTGCCTACAAGGGCGCAGCGAAGAGCACCAGGGAGTACATCACCGAGTCCGTGATCAACCCCAGCGCCTACGTCGTCAAGGGCTTTCCGGACAACACGATGCCCAAGGAGTTCGGGAAGAAGTTGAGCGCCGGAGCTCTGAACAAGATCGTGGACTACTTGTCCCAGTTGCAGGAGGGCAAGGAGCCGCCGAAGATTTCATAAGGGTTCACAGGAGCTGGCCGCGTAACAAGGAGAGTCGAACGATGACATCCCTGAAGTTAGTCGAAGGTTTCATGCCGATGCAGATGCTGTTCGAGCTGGCTTTCTGCGTCGGTGTGTTCACGCTCATGAGCTACATGCTCAACCGGTCGGGGATGGGCATTCCGCGGTTTTGGCAGGGGATATGCTTCTGGCTCTTCATCATCCTGTACCTCAAGTACAGGATCTATCCGCCGATCCCCTTCAGCGTGCGCGCCATGTACGGCACCGTATCGCTGATCGCCATCTTCATGTGGATGTCCAGCAACGAGGAGGACTGGAAGAAGTTCAAGCAGCCGATCCTGAACGTGATGGACGGGGTCACGCCCCTCCACAAGGCACTCCGGACGGCCTATCTGATCGCGCTTCCGATCATCCTCTGGGGCTTCTCTTACAACTCGTTCCTCCCCAACCTGGACGAGCCCATCGAACTGCGGACCGTCCACCCGGCGCCACCGGCCAGCACGAAGGTGCACGGGAAGACCTACGTGCTCCAGACCTCCTACAACCCGTACCGGGCGAATCTGGAGGGGAAGTTTGACGAGGAGTTCGCCCGCAAGCTCATTACCGAGCAGGACGTCAGCCGGGTCATGCAGGCCAAGCCGGAGGCGAACCCCTGGAATCCCGACGCCCAGGGCTACATCAAGTACGTTCGCGAGGGCGGGGAGATCTTCTTCCAGAACTGCCACTTCTGCCACGGGGACAACCTGAACGGACGCGGGCTCCATGCCTTCGCCTTCAACCCGATTCCGGCCAACTTCACGGACCCGGGAACGCTGGCCCAGTTGCAGGAGACGTTCGTCTTCTGGCGCGTGGCCAAGGGCGGCATCGGCCTCCCGCGCGAGGGATTCCCCTGGGCGTCGGTGATGCCCCCGTGGGAGCAGCACCTGACGACCGACGAGATCTGGAAGGTCATCCTGTTTGAATACTGGCACACCGGTTATTATCCGAGGACGTGGGATTAATCCCATCATCTGGTGAAGGGGTACTCCAATGAGGCATCTTTTGGTTAAGAGCAAGCCGATCCTGATCCTGGTCGCCGCCCTCGGGATCACGATGGTCGCCGGCAGCGCCGGGGTCTCCATCTTCGCCCAGGAGGGCGGGAGCGGGTTGCCGGAAGGCTTTAAGAAGGGGGATTTGGCGCCGCTCCCCTCGGCCGAGTTGATCGAGGCGGGGAAGCGGGTCTATTTCACGAAGTGCGTGTGGTGCCACGGGGTCGACGGAGCGGGCGACGGCCCGGCTGCCGACCGTCTGTGGCCGCGCCCGAGGAACTTCAACCAGGGCACGTTCAAGATCCGGCACACGGCCAGCGGCGAGCTGCCGCTGTTCGACGCCAAGAAGCCGGTCCCCGGCCAGAACGACCTGTTCGAGACCGTGACGCACGGGTTGCCGGGATCGGCCATGCCGCCGTGGGACGGCATCCTGACCGAGGAGCAGCGTCTGCAGGTGCTCTCCTTCGTGACGACCCAGTTGGTCAAGGACCGGAAGTTTGACGACAAGGAGACTGAAACCCAGACCGTGCTCCAGCTCGAGAGCATCAAGCCGATCCCGACGAGCAAGGAGAGCATCGAGAAGGGTGCCCAGCTCGTCGTGGACAAGAAGTGCATCGAGTGCCACGGCGTCGAGGGGCGGGGCGATGGGAACGCCTTCAACCTGAAGGACGACTGGGGCTTCCCGATCCAGCCGGCCGACTGGCACAAGTGCTGGAACTTCCGCGGCAGCCGGCGCGATCCCTACAACGTCAAGAACATCTTCCGGACGTTCTCGACGGGGATCAACGGGACGCCGATGCCGTCGTTCGCGGACAACACGACGGTCGAGGAGCGGTGGCACATCGCCAACTTCGTCAACTCGCTCTGCGAGCGGAAGATGGACGGCGAGCCGCTGGAGATCGACCCCCTCACGGACAAGCCGAAGATCAACTTCGTCGTCCGGTCCGGCCCTGTTGAGGGCGACATTTCCGACGATCCGGAGAACGAGATGTGGACGAAGCGGGAGCGCCGGTACGTGGCGCTGGGCGGCCAGATCACCCACAAGCCGAGGAACTTCGTCAACCGAATCGACGACCTGTGGGTCCGGTCCCTGTACAACGACAAGGAGATCGTCTTCCTCTTCCAGTGGGACGATCGGAGCAAGAGCGTAGCCCAGGCGCCGCCGGCCTGGCAGCCGACCGAGGTCAACCTGGACGCCTACGGGGTCCAGGAGCAGGCGCCGAAGACCGGCGAGCCTGATTCCATCGCGGCCAAGCAGAACAAGTTCACGGTGTACAACGACGCTCTGGCGATCCAGTTCCCGATCAAGTGGCAGGAGTTGCCGCCGCCCGAGAAGCCGCGCTACCTCTGGGGCGACGAGAAGTACAACGTGGACATCGTCAAGTGGGAGGCGGACGGGTCGCTCCGGGCCTTCAAGGGCACCGGCTGGGACCAGGACTTCGAGGATCGCGACGACTACAACGAGAAGATCAAAGTCATGAAGGCCGAGTGGAAGGACGGGCGGTGGTCGGTCATGATCAAGCGCCCGATCAAGGCGGACTACGACGAGGACACCCAGTTCGAGATGGGCAAGTACATCCCGACGGTGTTCTTCGTGTGGGACGGCCACAACGGCGACGTGGGCCGGAAGATGGCGGTCTCGGCGTTCTACTATACGATCCTGGAGCCACCGATTCCCAAGGAAACCTACATCTACCCGACCCTGATTGCCGTCGGTGTGGTGATCCTGGAGGGGTGGGTGCTGACTCGGCGGAAGAACAAGAAGTTGGGCAAGATTTAATCCTTTTGCTTTAGGAGCGACAGGGAGAGGGGGTGGGGCAGCCCACCCCCTTTTTTTATCCCCCGGTTCGTACAGGGGGAGACCGGAGAACCGTGGACCAGCCCATCGCCGATGTCACTGGAGTCCTGCTGGCCGGGGGCAAGAGCCGCCGTATGGGGGAAGACAAGCGCTTTCTGACGTTGGCGGGGCAGACTCTCCTGGAACGAGCCCTGTCGGTGCTGGAGGGGCTCTTCACGGAAGTGCTCGTGGTCGTGGGCCAGCCCGAACCTAGACTGGCTGGGCTCCGCCACCCTGTGGTGGCCGATCTGATCCCCGGTTGCGCGACCCTTGGGGGGCTCTACACCGGCCTGTCGGAGGCGAGCCACCAGAGGATCTTTGCGGCGGCCTGCGACATGCCGTTTCTGAACCCGGCCGTGATCCGGCTGATGGCCCAGCTCGACCGGACTTCCGACGTGGTCATGGCACGGCTGGCGAACGGATTGCAGCCGATGCACGCCTTCTATTCCAAGGCCTGTCTGCCGTATCTCCGTGAGATGCTCAACGTTGGCAACCTGACGGTCCAGGATCTCTGCCGGCAGCCGGCACTTTCGGTCCGGCTCCTGTCCGAAGAGGAACTCCGACAGGCCGATCCCCAGCTCTTATCCTTCATGAATGTCAACGCCCCCGCCGACCTGGAGTTTGCACGGAAGCTGCTCGCCGGGCGGCAACTGGGCCCGGCTCGCGAGGGGTGAGCCATGCGGCCAAGGGGCTTGATCATCCATCCAGGCGCGACCGGCGACGTGCTCTTGTCGCTGCCGGCCATCAGGAGCCTGCGGGCTTCATTCCCCGATTGCGAGTTTGGGCTCTTGGCCGGATCGGAGGTCGGGCGGCTTCTCCTGGAGTGCTCCGAGATCGAACGGCTCTTCCCCATCGAAAGCGGAGCGTTGGCCGGTCTCTTGGCCGGGGCGGAGGCCGTAAGTGAGGCCCTTCGGACCTGGCTCACCCAGTGCCACCTGGCTGTCTGTTGGATGGCCGATCCCGAAAGCCGGCTGGCCCAGACCCTTCTGGATATACGAGTGCGATCCATGGTCGTCCGTTCACCCAGTTCGCCTGGGCTTGTGGCTGTCCGCCAGTCGGACCGGTTTCTGGAAACGGTCCAGAGGCTCGTGCCCTCCGCTGCAGCCGAGAAGCCCTTACGTCCGCCGCGGCACGTGCTTGAGAACGGGAGGGAACAGTTGTCGGCCGTGAGCGGGCGAGGGGATCGCGTCTGCGTGGTCGTCCACCCGGGAAGCGGCAGCCCCCACAAGTGCACGGCCCCGGCGCTGCTGGCCCGCGCGGTGGACTGGCTGGAAGAGATCGGCCTGGCGCCGATCCTGGTCCAAGGCCCGGCCGATGAGCAACGGGTAGCGGAGGTCGTCCGCTTCTGCGTGAGGTCCCCGGCGACCGTGCGGGGGCTGGGGCTCCTGGAGGTTGCCGGGTTCCTCGCCCATGCGCGCCTCTATATCGGCCATGACTCGGGGCTGACCCACTTGGCCGCCTTGCTCGGCCTCCCGACGATCGCCCTGTTCGGTCCCACCGACGCGGGACGGTGGGCTCCCCGCGGTCCCCTGACGCAAGTGCTTACCGGGGGCCCCTGCTCCTGCCGGGGTTGGGAGGCAGTCCGGCGCTGTGGAGGAAAACCCTGCCTGCAGGTCGCTGTCGGATCGTTGATCCAGGCTTGTCAGAACGTCCTGGCTACGCAGGAGACCCGATCTGAGGGGCCAGACCGCGCGATTCCTTCCCTTGTCAGACCCGGTGGGGTGTGATAGAGTGCGCCCTTGCTCTTTCATTGGAAAAATGAGGACTTCGGAGCGCCCTGTGTCCCGTGACCCCGTTCAGGATACGGTCATTGAGGCCTTGCAGGATGCGTTGCAGCGGGCCAAGAAGAAGGGGCAGTTGCGGATCGAGCCGTTTCCGGCTGTGACCCTGGACCTTCCCAAGCGACCAGAGTGGGGAGACCTGGCTTCCACACTGGCCATGACCCTGGCCTCTTCCGAGCAGCGTTCGCCCCAGGACATCGCGCAAATCATCCTGGAGAACATCCCCCGGCGCGAGGCGATCTTCGAGCGGGTCGAGATCGCCTACCCGGGTTTCCTCAACATGACCGTCAAGCGGGACCTCTGGCTGGAGGTTCTGAACGAGATCGAGGAGCAGGGACTGGCCTATGGGCGGAACGATTTCGGCCAAGGGAGGCGGATCTTGGTGGAATATGTCAGCGCCAACCCCACCGGCCCGTTGCATGTCGGCCATGGGCGCGGGGCGGCAGTGGGTCAGGCGATCGCGCATCTCCTCGCCGCCGCAGGCTATGACGTCGTCCAGGAGTATTACATCAACGATGCGGGGCGACAGATGAAGCTCTTGGGCGCCTCCGTCTACACCCGCTACCGGGAGTTGCACGGCAGGTCTGTTCCTTTTCCCGAAGACGGGTATCAGGGCGCCTACATAGAAACGGTGGCGGCGAAGGTTCAGGAGCAGCTCGGCTCGAGCCTGTTGGAGATGCCCGCTGAACAGGCGGAGGAGCGATGCCGGGACCTGGCGTATCGCGAGCTGCTGGAAGCGATTCAACAGGACCTCCGGTCGTTCGGCATCGAGTTCGACTCCTGGCAGAGCGAAGCGGCCCTGCTGGCGTCCGGGGCCGTGGAGCAGGTGCTCGACGATCTCGGCAAGAAGGGGCTCCTGTTCGAGCAGGACGGGGCCCTCTGGTTCCGCTCATCGGCCTACGGGGATGAAAAGGATCGGGTGGTCCGGAAGAAAGAAGGGGAGTACACCTACCTGGCTTCGGACGTGGCCTATCACCGGGACAAGCTGTTGCGGGGGTACGACCTGCTCATCGACATCTGGGGTGCGGACCACCACGGCTACATCCCGAGAATGCAAGCGGTGGTACAGGCTTACGGGCATCCCAAGGAGCGCCTCCGGGTCGTCCTCGTCCAGATGGTGAACCTCCTGAGGGGCGGGCGCAAGGTCGAGATGTCCAAGCGGGCTGGGGAGTTCGTCACCCTGCGCGAGGTCGTCGAGGAAGTCGGGGCCGACGCCGCGAAGTTCTTTTTCCTGATGCGGCGGTCGGACACGCACCTGGATTTCGATTTGGAGCTGGCCAAGCAGCAGTCCGCCGAGAACCCGGTCTACTACGTCCAGTACGCCCACGCGCGCATCGCGAGCCTCTTCCGAGTCGCCCAAGAGCGGGGCATCCGCGTGCCCAGACCGGCCGAGGCCAAGCTGGAATTGCTGGCCGACCCCGACGAGCTGGCGGTCATCCGGAAGCTGGCCGCCTATCCTTCCGTGGTCCGTGCGAGCGCCCTGGCCCTGGAGCCCCACCGGGTGACCTTTTACCTGCAGGAGCTGGCCGCGCTGCTCCACACGTTCTACTACAAGCACCGGATCCTGCCGCCGGCGGCGGACGTGGATGCGGCGAGCGCCGAACGGTTCGTCAAGGCCGGGACCGTCTCGAAACGGTCTGGCGAGCAGGTCACGCCAAGCCTGACCGCCGCGCGGCTGGCGTTGATGCGCGAAGCCCAGCAGGTGTTCCGGAACGGGTTGGGCCTCCTGGGAATCACCGCGCCGGAGCGTATGTAACGGTCCGTCGCTCAACGGACCCTCGCGAGGGGGAGAGTGGAATTCGTCGTACACAAGACCGATTTCAACGGGGCGGCTCGTCTGGGGCTCCTGCGGACCGTGCACGGGGAAATCGAGACCCCGGCCTTCATGCCGGTGGGGTCCCTGGGAGCCGTCAAAGGGATCGATCCCAGCGATCTTCTGGCGTTGGGCTTCCGGCTGATCCTGAACAACGCCTATCATCTGTACCTCCGTCCAGGGCACGAGGTGATTGCCGGGCTCGGCGGATTGCACGCCTTCACCTCCTGGCCCGGGGCCATCCTGACCGACAGCGGGGGGTTTCAGGTCTTCAGCCTGGCCAGGCTGTGCCGGGTGACCGACGAGGGAGTCACGTTCCAGTCGCACCTCGACGGATCCCTGCACCACATCACTCCGGAGAAAGCCATCGAAGTTCAGGAGGCTCTGGGCGCCGACATCGTCATGGCCTTCGACGAGTGCGTCGCGCTGCCCGCTGCGCCCGGACGGATCGAGGAGGCGGCGCGCCGGACGAGCCAATGGGCCCGCCGGTGCCAGGACGTCCGGCGCCGGACGGACCAGGCGCTGTTCGGCATCGTGCAGGGCGGCCACGATCCGGAGCTGAGGGTCAGGGCGGCGCGCGACATCGTGTCGCTCGGCTTCGACGGATATGCGGTAGGCGGCTTGTCGGTCGGAGAGGAGAAGCCGGTCATGCACCGGGTGCTGGAGGCGACCGTGCCGGAGCTGCCGTCTGCGCGGCCACGCTACCTGATGGGGGTCGGCATGCCGGAGGACCTCGTGGAGGGGGTGGCGCGGGGCATCGACCTCTTCGACTGTGTGGTGCCGACCAGGCACGGGCGGACCGGCTGGCTGTTCACCTCCTTTGGGCGCGTGCTCATCAAGAACGCGAAGTATGCGCGGGACGAGCAACCGATCGATCCCCGGTGCCGGTGCCCGGTCTGCGCGAAGTACTCGCGGGCCTATCTGCACCACCTGTTCGCAGTCAAGGAGATGCTGGGGGCCAGGCTCAACACGGTCCACAACCTCTCCTATTTTGCCGGGTTGATGCGTGCGATCCGATCGGCTATCGCGACCGGGGCGTTCTCGACGTTCAGGCGCGAGTTTTACGCGCAGCGTGAAGGGGCCGGCGCGCAGGCCGGGGACTTTCCCGAGGAGGTGGTCGCCGGGACTGCCGCGCCGGAGGCACAGGTGGAGGGACGGGCATGAGGGGACTGGCGGCTGTGGCGTGGGCGCAGGGAGCTCAAGGGAACGGCGGGACGGGCGGAGCGCTCCTGTCGCTCGTGCCGTTCGCGTTGATCTTCGTCATCTTCTACTTCTTGCTGATCCTGCCGCAGCAGAAGCGGCAAAAGAAGCTCAAGGCGATGCTGGAGGCGCTGAAGAAGGGCGACAAAGTCGTGACGACGGGGGGAATCTGGGGGACCGTCGCGAACCTCGGCAAGGAGACGGTGACGCTCCAGATCGCCGACAATACCAAGATCAAGGTGCAGCGAGAGGCCATCGCCCGGCTCAGGGCCGAAGGCGAAGAGTAGGACAAGATTCGCTCGTTGAACGGTTGAGGTGCTGATGAAGAAAGTCGGTGGACGGTTTGCCCTGCTGGGTCTGGTCGTGGTTCTGTCGGTCGCTTTTTTCCTTCCTTCCTACCCGGGTCTGTACCAGTCCCTGCCGGGCTGGCTGAAGAACGTGCTGCCTCACAAGGGGATCACGCTCGGACTGGACCTGCAGGGCGGCATTCACCTCGTCCTGGAAGTGGAGGAGGAGCGGGCGGTCGAGATCGCAGTTGATCGTTCCGTGAACGCGATCCAGGATCAACTGGTCGAGAAGAAGATCCCGGTCGAGTCGGTGAAGCGGACTGGCCCAGCCCAGGTCACGCTGACCTTTCAGAAGACCGAGCTCAAGCCGGACATCCAGAAGGTCCTGGAGGACTTCCCGACCTTTTTCGAGGAGGAAAAGGCCGGGACCGCCAACAGCCTGCGTTACGAGCTGCGGGAGGGCGAGATCAAGCGCATCAAGGACTCGGCCATCAACCAGGCGCTGGAGACGATCCGGAACCGGATCGACCAGTTCGGCGTTGCCGAGCCGTTGATCCAGCGGCAGGGGCTCAAGCAGATCGTCGTGCAGCTGCCCGGCATCACGGAGCCCAAACGGGCCAAGAGCCTGATCAAGGAGACGGCGCTGCTGGAGTTCAAGATGCTGGACGAGTCCAGCAAGCTGGCGATGGAGCTGCCCCAGCGGATTCCGAAGGGCAAGGAAGAGGAGGTCCTCAAGCAGTTCGCCGGGCAGGTGCCGGAGGGGGACGAGATCCTCTTCGAGAAGGTGGTCGAGAAGGACACCGGCCGTGAGTGGCGGATGCCCTACCTGGTCAAGAGGCGGGTGATGCTGGCCGGAGACGTGTTGAGCGACGCCCGGGTCGCGATCGGCCAGTTCAACGAGCCCTACGTCTCCGTGACCTTCGACGGCAAGGGCGCCCGGGAGTTCGAGCGGATCACGGCGGAGAACGTGAAGAAGCGCATGGCCATCGTGCTCGACAACACGATCTACTCCGCCCCGGTCATCCAGGAGCGGATCAGCGGCGGACGGGCGCAGATCTCCGGCACCTTTACCACCCAGGAGGCCAACGACCTGGCGATCGTCCTGCGGGCCGGGGCGCTGCCGGCCCCGCTCAAGATCATCCAGGACCTGACGGTCGGCCCCTCGCTCGGGCGGGACTCGATCGAGAAGGGGGTCCGATCCACCATCTTCGCCGGGGCGCTGGTGGTGCTGTTCATGATGGTCTATTACCGGCTCTCCGGCGTGATCGCCGACGGCGCCCTGGCCTTGAACCTCATCTGCCTGATCGGCTCGCTGGCGGCCTTGAATGCAACCCTGACGCTGCCGGGTATTGCGGGGATCATCCTCACGATCGGGATGGGGGTGGACTCGAACGTGCTGATCTTCGAGCGGATCCGCGAAGAGCTCCGACAGGGGAAGCCGGTCCGTCTGGCCATTGACGGAGGATACGACAAGGCGCTGCTGACGATCATCGACTCGCACGTGACGACGCTGATCACCGGCCTGGCCCTGTTTCTCTTCGGGACCGGGCCGATCAAGGGGTTTGCGGTGACCCTGTGCCTCGGCATCGCGATCAACCTCTTCACCGCGCTGGTCGGCACCAAGGTGGTGTTCGATACGATCAACCAACGCAGGAAAGTGGAGCGGCTGAGCATCTGAGGGGAAGCCGTCGGCGGTCGGCTTCGAGCCCTGGTCGAAGGCTGAGAGCCGACGGTTCAATGGGAGCAGCCATGCTGGAGATTCTCGGAAAGACCAACATTGACTTCATGGGAAAGCGACACCTTGCCTTTGTCTTCTCCGGCGTGCTGATGGCGCTGGGCGTGCTGGCGGTGGTGCAGATTGGCCGCGGGGCCGCGAATCTGGGCATCGATTTCGCCGGCGGCACCGCCGTCCAGCTCAAGTTTGACCAGCCGATCCGGATCGACGCGGCGCGGAAGGCGCTGGAGAGCCACGGGTTGGCCCACGCGGAGCTGCAGGAGTTCGTGGAGGAGAACAAGCTCCTGATCCGGGTCAAGGCGGCGACCACGATCGAGGAAAAGGTCGCCGACCGGGTCGTCTCCGTCTTCGGCGCGGAGTTTCCCACCAACCGGTTCGTGGTGGACGCATCCACGGAGATCGGGCCGACGATCGGGAAGAAGCTCCAGGAAGACGCGATGATCGCGGTCCTGATCTCGTTCGCCGGGATCATCCTTTATATCGCTGCCCGCTTCGAATTCCGGTTCGGGGTGGCCGCGGCGATCGCCACCTTCCACGACGTGCTGGCCGTGCTCGGCGCCTTTTACGTCCTGGACAAGGAAATCACGTTGCTGGTCGTCACGGCCCTGTTGACCCTGGCCGGCTATTCCCTGACCGACACCGTGGTGGTGTTCGACCGGATCAGGGAAAACCTGAAAGTCCGCCGCCGGGACGAAATCGCGACCGTGATCAACAACGGCATCAATCAGGTGTTGAGCCGGACGATCGTCACCAGCCTCACGGTCGTCCTCGTGTTGATCCCCTTGACGCTGGCCGGAGGGGAGGTGCTGCACGATTTCTCGCTGGCCCTGCTCTGGGGCGTGATCGTCGGGACCTACTCATCGGTCTTCGTGGCCAGCCCCTGCCTCCTCATTTGGCCGGGCGGGCAAGGGCGGCTGCTCGGGCGGAGCTGAACGGGAAGGGTGTTACCGATTCTTGACATTGCGGGAAAATCGAATGAAAATGACATGTTGGGCGAGAACGCGACGTTACCGATATGAAACTCTGGAGTCGGCTCCCCAGTCTCCAGCATAAGATCATCACGGCCATCGTGATGGTCGGCCTCCTGCCCCTGACCCTTTCCCTGGTCATCACCTACATCGAGGAACGCCGGGCTCTGCAGGACACGATCGGCGCCAACTTCCGCGAGATCGCCGTGGAGGCGGCCCGTCGGGTCGAGATGCAGCTCACCCGCGGGCTCAACGAAGCCCAGCAACTGGCCGCCACGCCCTTCCTCCGCACCGCGGTCACGGAAGCGAACCGGAGCTACGTCGGCAAGGGGGAGGCCAGCATCGAGTCCATGATCAAGGACTGGCAGCAGCGCTGGCGGGTACGGGAGCATCGGAGCGAATTTCCTTTCTTCATCAACCGGATCGTCACCAACTACCTGATCCGGTGGCACGACATCCGACGGTCCGACTACGTGGGCATCTTCGTGACCGACGACCGGGGAGCCCTGGTCGTCAGCTCGATTCCCCAGGTGGAATATTATTACGGCAAGAGTGTCTGGTGGCAGGCGGTCTTTAACGGCGGGAAAGGGCAGATCTACGTCGGCGACATCTATTTCGATCCTTCCTTCGGCACGCACGTCCTGAACGTCTCGGTTCCGATCCTGGACGAGGAACAACGGACGGCGATTGGGGCCGTCACGATCCTGCTGCGGCGCGACACGCTCTTCCGCTCGATCTCGGAGGTCGCGGTTGGAGCCACCGGGCACGCCATGTTGATGAGCTCGGACGGCACGCCACTGATCTGCCCGGTCCTGTCGCCGGAAGAACATTCCGTGACGTCCGCCCTGATGGACCAGGTCGTGCGCCAGGAGGCCGGCTGGGTCGTGGCCTTGGACGATTCCCACGGCGGCCGGAACTCGATCGTCGGGTTCGCTCCGATCCGCCTCAGCGACGACCTGGCTCCGGGCAGCCTGGACGGGAAGCGGTGGTTGACCCTGGTCCGGCAGAACCCGGAGGAGACCTACGCCCCGCTGAGACAGTTGCTGGCCAAAGTCGTCGCTTACGGGGTCGTCGTCTTCGCCGTTCTCCTGGGAACCGGCGCGCTGGTCTCCAGACGGATCGTCAGGCCGGTCCTGGCACTCCAGGAGGGCGTGCAGCGGATCGGGAGCGGGAGCCTCGACCACCGGTTGACGCTCAGGACCGGCGACGAGGTCGAACAGTTGGCCGAGGCGTTCAACCGCATGGCGGTCAACCTGAGGCAATCCTTCGGGCAGCTCGAACAGCGGATGTCGGACATCCGCCGGTTGGAGGAGAAATACCGGGATCTGGTCGAGAACTCGCCGGAGATGATCCACCAGATCGACAAGGCGGGCCGGTTCGTTCACGTCAACAAGACCGAGTTGGAGAAACTCGGCTACACCCTCGACGAAATGATGGAGATGCATCTCTGGGACATCGTGCCTAGGGGGAGGGAGCCCGAGATCCTGACGTATCTGGAGCGGTTGATGTCGGAGGGGCGAAGCACGATCGAAACGGTCTTCCTGACTCGGGACGGCCGGCCGATCGACGTGGAGATCCACTCGACCGCGCTGTTCGACACGGAGAGCGGGGGGCTGGTCTACTCGCGGGCCTTCGTGCGCGACGTCACGCAACGCAAGGTCCTGGAGCAGAAGCTGCAGCGCTACACGATCCAGCTCGAGCAGGATGTCGCCGATCGGACCCAGCAGCTGTCCCATTCCCAGAGGCGGTACAAGGCCCTCTTCGACCTGGCGGCGGACTCGGTGCTCATGGTTGCGCCGGACGGCTCCGTCACCGCGGTCAACAAGCGGGAGGAGCGGGTCCTCGGTTATGCTGAACCGGAGATCGTGGGGCAGAAGTTCCTGAACCTGGTGCCGTCCTGGCATCAGGCGGCCACGGCCGGGTTGCTGCAGCAGATCGTTCAGGGCGCGCAACAGGTCCCCACCCAGGAGATCGAGGTGGTCAGCCGTTCGGGAAAATCCCTGCCGGTCGAGATGGACCTGATCCGGATCGAAGAGGGTGCGTCCATGTCCGTGATGGTGCAGCTCAGGGACATCACGGAGCGCAAGCGTCTGGAGCAGCAACTGCAGGAATACAGCGAGGCGCTGGAAGTCAAGGTGCGGGAGCGGACCAGGGAGATCGAGGAGACCAAGACTTATCTGGAAAACCTCCTGGAGAACGCCAACGACGTCATTTACACGCTGGACACGGAGCAGCGGTTCACCTACGTCAACAGCAAGGTGGAGGCCTGGGGCTACCACAAGGAGGACCTGATCGGCCGGCCCTACCTGTCGCTCCTGTCCAAGCGACACCGGGGCCGCCGGCTCAAGAGTTCGCTCGACATCGGGACCAAGCAGGTCTACGAGGTCGAGGTCGTGAGGCGGACGGGCGAGCCGCGGGCCGTCATGGTCAGCGTGTCCCCGTTGCGGGATGCGGAAGGGCACATTCAGGGCATCCTCGGGATCGCCCGCGACATCACGGAGACGAAAAAACTGGAGCAGCAGATCCGGAACACGGAGAAACTGGCGTCCGTCGGCAAACTGGCCGCCGGCGTCGCTCACGAGATCAACAACCCGCTGGGCGGCATCCTGAACTGCCTCTACAACCTGCGCCGGGGCACCCTGTCGCCGGCGCGTCAGGAGGAGTACCTGGTTTCCATGGAGGACGGGATCCGGCGCGTGCAGAAAATCGTGCGGCAATTGCTGGACTTCTCCCAGCAGCACGACCCCGAACTTTCCGCCACCGACATCAACGCGGTGGTGGAGCGGGTCTTGGTGCTGACGAATCACGCGCTGGTCGCCAGCCAGATCCGCCTGGAGAAGCACCTGCAGCCGGGCCTGCCGCCCCTCCTGGTCG
The DNA here is from genome assembly GCA_040757595.1 of Nitrospirota bacterium. NCBI lineage: Bacteria > Pseudomonadati > Nitrospirota > Nitrospirota bacterium. The sequence continues at coordinate 14,865 of JBFLWP010000020.1, forward strand.
ACCGGCACATGATGGAACAGGTGCTGATGAACCTTCTCCTGAACGCGATCCAATCCATCAGGGCCGGCGGGGTGATCACGATCCGGACGAAGCTGGCGGACGAAGCCTGCCTCATCGAGGTGCAGGACACCGGCTGCGGTATTCCTTCCCAGTACTTGTCCCGCATCTTCGATCCCTTCTTCACGACCAAGGGTGTCGGGGAAGGGACGGGGCTGGGGCTGTCCGTGAGCCTGGGCATCGTGGAGCGGCACGGAGGGCGGATTCTCGTGGAGAGCGAAGTCGGGAAGGGCACGCTCTTCACGGTGTCTCTCCCCCTCATGCAGGTCGGAGCCGTTGCGGGGAGGCAGGCATGAAGGCCCCGTCCGTGCTGATCGTTGACGACGAGCCGCTGATGAGGCTCTCGATGCTGGACGCGCTCCGGGAAGTCGGCTACGAGGTGCGCGCGGCGGCGACCGGACACGAGGGGCATGACCTGCTCAGCAAGGAAACCTTTGACATCGTGATCACCGATCTGCGCCTGCCCGGCTCGGACGGGCTCGACCTGCTGCAGACCTGCAAACAACGCTCGCCGCGCACGGAAGTCATCGTGATCACGGCACACGGATCCGTGGAGACCGCCATCGAGGCGATGAAGCTCGGGGCGTACGACTACATTACGAAGCCCTTCTCGATGGATGAACTGCTGCTGATCGTGGATCGGGTGTCGAAGGTGCTCGCGCTCCGGCAGGAGAACCTCTCGCTCCGGGAGGAGCTCGAGGGAAAGTTCAGTTTCCAGGGGATCTTGGGCAAGAGCGACCTCATGCGGCAGATCGTGGAGAGGGTCAAGACGGTGGCCGCGTCGGACGCGCCGGTGCTGATCATCGGGGAGAGCGGGACCGGCAAGGAGCTGGTGGCCAACGCGGTCCATCGCCACAGCCAGCGTCGGGACCACGCCCTGATCAAAGTGAGCTGCGCCGATCTGCCGGAGTCCGTGCTGGAGGCAGAGCTGTTCGGGCACGAGAAGGGGGCCTTCACGGGGGCGACCCGGCAGAAGCGCGGCCGCTTCGAGTTGGCTCACCGGGGCACCCTGTTCCTGGACGAGATCGGCGCGCTGCCGCCGATCGCGCAGGACAAGTTCACGCGCTTCCTGAAGGAGCGGCGGTTCGAGCGGATGGGCGGAACGCACCAGGTGGAGGTGGACGTCCGCCTGGTCTGCGCGACGAGCCGCGATCTCAAGAAGGCCGTGGAGGAGGGGCGTTTTCGCGAGGACCTCTGCGCCTGCCTGAGCGCCGTCTCCGTGACCCTCCCGCCCTTGCGGGAGCGGAAAGACGACGCGCTGGTCATCGGCGAGCACCTCCTGCAGCAGCGGGCCTCCCGGCTCAACAAGGCCTTCAAGGGCTTTTCGCCGGCTTCGCAGGAACTCCTGCTCCGGTATTCGTTCCCCGGCAACGTGCGCGAGCTGGAGACCCTGATGGACCGGGCCGCCATGTTGGGCCGGCAGAACGAAGAGGTCCAGCCCTGGGACCTCTGCGGGTTCTCGACCTGCCCCTATTTGGGCGGGGCGCCGCAGGACGGCTGCGGGTTCTGCCGGGAGGGGCTTACGGGCGGGCACGCCAAGGGACCCCAGATCGATTCCCTGTCGGCGGCGCGGGAACAGTTCGAGCGGGACTACATTTTATCGGCGCTCGAACGGGTGCAGGGAAGCCGGACCGCGGCAGCCAAGCTCCTGGGGCTTTCGCGGAAAGCATTGTGGGAGAAGTGCAAACGCTATCACATCACCTACGAGGGCCGCGAGCCAGAGGAGGAGTGAGGATCACGCGGTCGGTTCGGACCCGCCCTCCCACAGCTTGACGGTACGATCCCAAGAAGCGCTGGCCAACTGCAGCCCATCCGGCGAGAACGTCACGCAGCGGACCGCGCCCGCGTGCCCCCGCAACGTCCGGAAGTGGCGTCCCGTCGCGATGTCCCACAGCTTGATCGTCTGGTCGTCGCTCGCGCTGACGAGCACCTTGCCGTCCGGGGAGACGGCCAGGGAGCGGACCCAGCCGGCGTGCCCTTTCAGGGTGCGCAACTCGTTCACCTGCGGCATCTCGAAGAACTTGATCGTGCAGTCGCGACTGCCGGTGATCAGGAGCTTGCCGTCGGGCGTGAACGCCATGGCTCCGATCCAGTAGGACATCGGGCGCTGGAATCCGCCTTCGTCCTCGACGAAGTAGCCGCGGGCTTCCGTCGTGTCCTCGTCCGCCGCCTCCTGCCAGTGCCCGTTGTGGACCACTTTCTCTTCTCCGCTGGGGAGGACTTCCCAGACGCGGATCTTCCCGATGTCCGATCCGCTGGCAAGGTGGACGCCGTCCGGGGAAAAAGCCACGACCGGCGACCAGTGATGGTCGTACTGGTCCTTGCCGAGCAGGGTCATCAGCTCGGTGCCCGTCGTGACCTCCCAAATCTTGATGTCTTTGTTGTGGCTGCCCCGGGCCAGCATGAGCCCGTCGGGCGAGAGGGACAGGCTGCAGACGTTGTGGTCGTAGCGGGTGAAGAGCAGCTTGAGCGGCTCGCCGGTCTTGGGATTCCACAGGCGGATCGTCCGGTCTTCGCTGCCCGTACACAGGATCTGGCCGTCGGGCGTGAACAGGGCCGCGCGGATGTCCAGGGTGTGGCCGCGCAAGGATCGGAGAAGCCGGCCGGTCTCGATGTCCCAAATCCGCACCAGCCGATCCTGGCCGCCGCTGGCCAGCGTGAGCCTGTCCGGCGCATACGCGACGGTCCAGACTCCCTGCGAATGGCCCCGGAAGGTCTTGGTCTCCCTGGTGCCGGCCTTCCAGTACTCGAGCAGATCGACCGCCGGCTGTGAAACGGCGTCTTCGCGTCCCGCCGACTCCGTGCGGATGGCGGTTGGGGCGTTGGGAGTGACGGGGTCAACCATGATCGGTGAAGCCTCCTGACCTTCTATCGCGGACCCTTCGGGCGGGCCGCGGCATTTACAAACTACCGAGCCGCCGACTATAATTTCAGCCGTGGCCCGTGCCGGACGAATCTTAAGAGATGGTCCGAAAGCAAGTCAAGCTTCCCATTTATAAGCCATGATCGGCCCCATGCCCATGATTCCCTTCTGATCCAGGACCTGTCGCAATCCTGGCGCACCCGCAGGACACAAGGAGACACACGTTCATGGAGATCAGGTTTCAGCCAGCCCTTCTGCAGGAAGTGGTCGACTCCTTCATCGAGAAGACCGAGCGGGAGGGGGATCCGACCTACTACAAGGAGTTCCACGAGCTCGCCGATCCGATTTACGAGCGGTTTGCGCTGGACGATCGCGAACCGGAGTTCAAGAAGCTCTACCAGTACCTGTTCGGCTCGTGGGGGTTCTCCGACATCATTCGCGATGCGTTCGACGAATTTCCCCTGCTCAAAGAGAAGATCGGCATCGTCCTGATCAAGGGTGTCCTCAAGGAGGATCAAGAGGGTGTCGATATCCTGCGGAAGTGGGGATCGGTGGAGCAGGAACTGGCCAAGCAGTTCGAGGAGAAGGGCCTCAAGGGCGTCGGGATCAAGCTGATTCCGCGGCGGTTTTACGATCCGGCGTTGACCCGCTACTGCCGTCACGAGCTCAGCCACATTGCCGACATGTTGGATCCGAGCTTCGGGTACGATCCCGATACCAAGGTGGGGCAGAATCCCGGCGAGGAGACGTTGATTCTGCAGCGGTATCGGGTGCTCTGGTGCCTCAACATCGACAGCCGTCTGATCCGGAACGACAAGGAACCCATGCTGGGTCGGGAGGACCGGTTCAAGGAGTTCCGCTCCTGGTATCGAAAGATTCCCCCGGGCCAGTTGAAGTCGGTGTTCGAAGGGCTCTGGCAGGCGGACATGCTGACGCATTCGGAGCTCGTGGAAATGGCGACGGACACCCTGCGCGTTATGGACCGGGCGGTGGACGTGGAGGGCGGGGAGGTCCCGGAGGTTCTGAACAAGGTCATGCTGATGCCGGGATTCCCCTGTCCGCTCTGCCGGTTCCCCACGTATTCGTGGGTCGAGGACATGGAACATAAGGTGGAAAAGCACGTGCTCGACTTCATCCGCGAAAACCACCCGGGCTGGGAGCCGGAGTTCGGAGCCTGCGACCGCTGCGTGGAGGTCTACAAGCTCAGGGCGGACGGAGTCATGTAGCCGCGGAGACGTATGGGCACGGATCCTCGATACGGGCGCCGGCAGTTTCTCAAGGACTCGGCGCTCTCGTTCGCAAAAACCGCTCGCGAGTACGTGAAGCACCGGGATGCGCCGCCGGAGCCGCCGCCTCCGGCTCCCAGGGCCGACTGGCTCAGGCCGCCGGGGGCGGTGGAAGAAGCCCTGTTCCTGGAGCGGTGCACGAAGTGCGGGGACTGTGTTGACGCCTGCCCTTACGGCAGCATCACGCTGCAGGCCGGCTCCCCGGTGATCTTTGCGGATCGGATGCCCTGCCACCTGTGCGAGGACTTTCCCTGCATCGCCGCCTGCGCGACCGAAGCCCTGCTGCCGGCGGCGGGCAAGGAAGAGGTGGCGATGGGACGTGCCGTCGTGTCCCATCGGGATTGCACGGCGGGACAGGGCTGCCACGCCTGCGTGTCTCGCTGCCCGACCGGGGCCCTTGCGATGGATTTCCAATCCTTCCGGCTGCTCGTCGCGGAGGCGCGGTGCGTGGGATGCGGGATCTGCGAGCAGACCTGCAAGACCGTCAACGACAAGATCGCCATTAAGGTGACGCCGGCCCGGCTGCTGAGGATCTGAGAGAGGCGCTCGGGAGTCAGCGCGGGCGGGAACAGGCTGAGTGCCACAAGTCGTTAGATTAACTGAAGAATCAGGCGTTTTTCCGGGGTGGAGTTCAGGCTTGACTTCGCCTGTCGCTTTGCCTATGATACGCGAACTTACGCCGAAAAGCTTCATGGCTTCGGACGCCGGATCACTGGACTTAGCACGTGCCCGCGTCCTGGCTGCGAGCGTAGGAGGGGAGTGATGAACACGAAGGAGACTCAGCGGAGGGTGCCTGAACCGGCCGTGTTGTCTGCTGGCGCTCCCGCCCTCAAAGATTCACCGGCCGTCGAACGCGCACTGGGCCGGAGCAAGATCTATCTGCTGATTTCCTGGAGCATGCTGTATCCGGAGGACGACGAATTCTTGGACTATCTGCAGAGCGGAGAGTTCGTGGAAGACGGGCGCTCCGCGATCGAGAGTCTGGGCCGGGCGCTGGATGCCACCGGGGGAGAACGTGCCAGGGCCAAGCTGGCGACCCTGGCGAAGGGGTTCGATCAAATCGAGAGTTGGGTTTCCACCGAATGCGTGAACTGGCAATTGAGCGACCTGCAGGCTGAGCACCGCCGGGTGTTCAGCAACGTGATCACCCTCGACTGCCCCCCCTACGAAACCCTCTTCGGTAACGACCACGTCTTCGGCCAGGCCCACACGATGGGCGACATCGCCGGGTTCTACCGGGCTTTCGGGGTCGAGCTATCCAAGGACATCCACGAGCGCATGGACCACCTGAGCGTCGAGCTGGAGTTCATGCACTTCCTGGCCTACAAGGAATCCTACGCCCGATGTCACGACGGGACCGAGAAGACTCAGATCGTCGTGGATGCCCAGAAGAAGTTCGTGAAGGATCACATCGGCCGATGGGTGCCGCTGTTTGCCAGAATGCTGGTCAAGAAGGCGGACTCCGGCTTCTTCCGGTATATGGCAGATTTCGCGTCCGACTGGATCGATTTCGAAGTGGCGTATCTCGGGGTGAACCCGCAGCCCTATTCGGAAGCCGATTACCGGCCGGCCACGTTCAACGCGCCGGAGGGACAAACCTACGAATGTGGCGCGCAGGATCAGGGAAACGAGCTGAACATGTTGTTGAACGAGGTCGGCGCGCAGTCCTTCCTTGACAAGGAAAAGAAGGAGAAGGAAGAGTCAGGGCCGGTTGGCACCGCGTAGCGGTGGAGATCTCATTCGTCATTAACCATGCTCAGGGAGGGACGAGAGGCTTGGAGTCGTTGTTCGGTGTGTCGTCCAGCAGTCTTTAATCATTTTAATCAGAGGAGGGCATATTGATATGAGAGTGGTGCAGACACGCAACAGGAGGCTGGTGTTTGGCATTCTTCTCTCGGCGCTCGTCGTGGGTGTGATGCTGACGCTGGGGCAGGTGCCGCTCGCCGTGAGCCAGCCGGTGACCATCCCGGTCAAGGCGATCAAGGGGCCGATCCCGATGGACGGGGCCAACCCGGTTTGGGAAGGCGTGCCAGGCGTGGTCGTTCCCCTCAGCGGTCAGACGATCACGACCCCGATGCATCCGAACATCTCCGTCAAGTTCGTCTTCGTCAAGGCGGTGACGAACGGAAAGGAGGTTGGATTCCGGCTGGACTGGGCGGACCAGACCATGAACAACACGACGATCGGTCCGCAGGATTTCCGCGATCAGGCGGCGATCCAGTTCCCGGTCAACACCGAAGGCGCGCCGCCGTTCCAGTGCATGGGGCAGTCCGGTGGGACGGTCAACATCTGGCGCTGGAATGCGGAGTGGCAGAAGGATCTCGGCAAGGACAGCGCGGGGATCTGGGACGTGGACGATCAGTACCCGGGCATCTTCTGGGACTACTATTTTGAAGAGCCAGCCGGCGGCGTGACCTATCCGGACCGGATCGGTCGCAGCCTCGGGCCCTTCAACCCCGGGATCTGGTCGGGGAACATCATGTCCGACCCGACGCTGCGGATCAGCTCGGTTGAGGACCTGAACGCCAACGGGTTCAGCACGTTGACCACCCAGGCGCATCAGGACGTCATCGGCAACGGGCTGTGGGAGCCGGCCGGTTCGATCAAGGGCGGCTGCTGCACGGGCCCGACCTGGCGCATCGTTGTGAAGCGCACGCTGACCACCGGCGACTCCAACGACGTGCAGTTCAAGGCCGGTGCGTCCGTTCCCGTGGCCTTCGCCGTGTGGGATGGCTCCAACGTCGAACGGAACGGGATGAAGGGGATCTCGACCTGGTATACGCTGAAGCTGCCGTGAGGTTGAGGCCCTTCGCGAAGGGGCGCTAAGCCAAAACGTCAGGTGATTCTTGAGCCCCGAATCATCGGCCGGAAACTCCGGCAGGGTGGTTCGGGGCTCTTTTATTGGAGGGCTTTTCTTAACGCCGTTCCGGACACATATTCGATCTATAACTCCTTGTTCTGATTGGTCAAAGCATCGACATGGTCGCGGTTGCATTTGGCTGATCGGCGGGTGTATAACCAAGCCAAGTTTGGGACGAGAAAGGTAACCTGAGCAGGGGTTCCTGTGAACGTCTTATTGCTGTTCCCGCCGACCTGGCACCCGTCGCAACCCTATCTGAGCCTGCCCTCCCTGACCGGGTTTTTGGCGCAAGCCGGGGTCAGGAACGTGAGACAGAGGGACCTGGGCATCGAGATCCTCGACGCGGTCCTGACGCGGCCGTACGGTCGGGAGGTCTATGGGCGGCTCGTGGACAAGGTCAAGCAGCTCGAGCGGGGTCGGACCGGAGAGACCGGCCCGTCCAGCGCGGAACACTATGCCAAGCTCGTCGAATCGATCGAGCGCTTCCCCTACCTCATTGACGAGATCGAGCCAGCCAAGGAGGCCCTCCGCGGGGAGGCCTTCTATGATCTGGAGCGGTACCGGGAGAGTCTGTTCCTGATCGACAAGTGGTTGGAGTTGGTCTCAACGCTCTATTTCCCGACCCGTATGACCGTCGTGGACAACCAGTTCAGCACCTACTCGATCTATTCGTCCAAGGACCTGCAGAAAGCGATACGAGACGAAGAGCAGAATCCCTACGTGTCCCTGATCCGCGACCGGTTCCTCCAGTCCATCCTGGCCGATCGGCCGGATTTCGTGGGCGTCTCGATCACCGCCACCTCCCAGATCATCCCCGGTCTGACCCTCTGTCGCCTGATCAAGGAAGCGAATCCCGGTCTCCATCTGACGATCGGCGGGAGCATCTTTACGAGGCTCGTCGACAACCTCCGTCGCTGCCCGTCGCTCTTCGAATTGACCGACGACTTCGTCGTCTTCGAAGGGGAAACCGCGCTGCTCGAATTGCTCAACCAACTGGAAGGCAAGCGGGAATTCGGAAAGGTGCCGAACCTTATCTACCAGCAGAACGGGAAGATCACGGTCAACCAGCCGTTCTACTCCGAGAACATCAACGCTCTACCGGCTCCCAACTACGACGGGTTCCCGCTCGATCTGTACCTGGCGCCGGAAACCGTCCTCCCGGTTCAGTTTTCCAGAGGGTGCTACTACAAGGATTGCGCCTTCTGCGCGCTGACTCTGGACCACCAGAACTTCAGGCAGAAGGACCCAGGCAAGACCGTCGACGAGCTGCAGTGGCTGTCGGAACGGTATGAGACTCCCTATTTTTTCTTCACGGACGAATGCCTGGCCCTGTCGCCGACCAAGCGCCTCTGTCAGCAGTTACTGGATCGCAACCTGAACTTCCAGTGGACCGCGGAGATGCGGTTCGAGAAGAATCTGACGCGCGATCTGCTTGCGCTGATGCGAGACGCCGGATGCCTCAAGATCGTCTTTGGCCTCGAGTCCTTCAACCAGCGGGTGATGGATTTCATGAAGAAAGGCATCACCCAAGCAAGCGTCCGACGGATCACCGAAGACTGTCTGGATCTTGGAGTCGCCATCCACTGTTACATTATTGCGGGTTTCCCGACCGAGACGGAAGAAGAAGCTCTCGAGACGATGAATTTCGTCGTCCAGAACGAGCGGCTGCACTCTTCCTACGGTTTTTCCTGCCAGCCGTGCCTCTTTGATTTGGAGAAGGAGGCTCCCATCATGAGCGATCCGGGCGGCTACGGGATTCGGCGCATCATGAGGCCGGCCTCGGAAGATTTGAGTCTGGGTTTCTTCTATGAGGTTCAGGAAGGCATGACGCCCGAACAGGCCGAACGAGTGTATCAGCAGATCTACGGGAAGATCAGCGAAGTCGTCTGCGAGCTGCCTTTCAACTATTCGATGGCCGACGGCTTGCTCTACATCGCGCGTGCGAAGTCCCAGGCTCGGCGGATTCCGCAGCCGGCTGCCTCCTGATTCGTGCGAACAGACAGGGTAGGTAGATTCATCCAGTTGTAGAGAATCTGGCCCTGCAACGAGTTGACGCTGTCGGAGGCTTCTCGCTATAATTCGCGCAGGTGCGCAGGTCATGAGACGAAGGGGTTGTCCGGGTCATGGGGAACGGAGCGGTGTTGGAGAAAGGAGAGCGGGTTGAAGAGCAGGGGATGCTCTTCGAGGTCACGGTCAAGCTCGTAGTTTTGGCGGCGTTTCTCGAACTCATTCTCTATCGCCTCGTCTCGCGTCTGGGCATGCACCTGAGCAAGGTGGCCCAGAAGTACGAGGCCGTTCGGATCACCTTCAGAACCCTTTCATCTCTCGGCTTCGCCCTTCTCAATTTCGTCTCGCTGTTGCTCTTCCTGGCTCTCTTCCTGGCGCTGGTCAACAAAAGTCGTGGGGTCGGGGGGGGACGGTATGATGCGCTGGCGATTCCGTCCGTGTCCCTCCTGGCCGTGCTGACGGTCGCGCTTCTGATCTTCCCCCCCGCGATGGCGGGCTCCGTCGTCTACAACCTCGTGTTTTTCACGGTCCTGGTCGTGCTGGGGGCCGAGTATTGGCTCACACATCAGTCTTGGGCGCAGCGGAGCATGCTGCTCTCCTTCGCGCTTGGCGTCACGGGCTGGCTGTACTTTCAGACGGTCTCGACCGTATACGGGCTCTTCAAGCTGGCCGGCGTGCCCCCGCTCGTGCACGAGGTCAATCGGGCCGGTGAAGCGTTGCTGGTTCTGGCAAGCGTGCTGGTTTTTCTGAGCTACGGGAGCACGCCGCTCTGGACGAGTAACCGGCGGCAGCGGCGTCGCGCCGCGATATTCGCGCTGGTGGGGGGCGTCGCGTTCGTCACGCTCCTGTTTCTGGATTATGTCTTGGGCCTCTATGATCCGGCCGTGGCCGAGGCAGTCCGGAAAGGCGGCGAGGGCATCGGGTGGATCTTCCAGATGGGGATGGGCTACACCTTCTACCTGCCGTTCGCGTTCTATGTGGCCGGGCTGCTATGCTGGAGCTACAGCGTCATCAAGCTGATGACGATCGGGCGGTTGGCTGGATTCGGCTTGGCTTTGATGTTTATCGCGGGTTATGCGTTGCAGCTCTCCCACCTGAACCTGATGGTCGTCCTGGGCTTGATGCTGCTGAATCTCGACAAGCGGCGGGTCGCGATCCCGGCCGGAACGCGCACGGAAGACGCGCTGCTGGAGGCCCGCCAGGCCGGAGCGCTGGTCGGCGGCCGGACATAACACCACACCACAAATTATTGGCAAGGTATCAATCATGAGTGAGCAGGATCCCTCGCAGGTCTCGGAGCCCGGCGGAGCCACGGTCGAGCAGCCAGAACAACCGCTGACCCCGGACGAGGAAATTGCGGAGCTCGAGAAACTGCTGGCCAGCGAACCCGACGATTTCCAGGCCCGTTGCAGGCTGGGTGAGCTCTATTTCAGCAAGGGGCGACTGGATGACGCCCTGACCGAGGTCAAAAAGTCCATCGAAATGGCTGAAGCCCTCCGCATCGAGATGAACCGGTCGCTGGCCATGTATTATTCGAATTTGGGCACCATCTACGCGACCAAGAACATGCCCGACGAGGCCGAAGCCGAGTTCAAGAAAGCCCTCGATGTCCATGCGGACGACGTCCTCGCCCTCTTCAACCTCGGCCGTCTCTGCAACGACAAGCGGCGCTTCATGGAGGCCAAGACCCATTTCGAGCGGCTCGTAGAAGTGACGCCTGAAGACCCGATCGCGTGGTACAACCTCGCCAATGTTTACGTGGAGCTGGATAACCCGGCCGTGTCCGATTACAACACGATCGACATGGCCACGCAGTGCTACCTTCGGACCTTGGAGTTGGACCCCAAGCACCTGGAGGCCAGCTTCAAGCTCATGGACATCGCGGTCAACCACGGCAAGACCGATCTGGCCATCAAGGTCATGGAGGACGCCCTGGAACACAACCCGGACGAACCGCTCGTCTACTACAATCTGATCAGCGCCTACGAGAAGAGCCGGATGTTCGAGCAGGCAGAGGAAGCGAGGCAGAAATTGAAGGATCGCTTCGCCAAGCGGGCCAAGGAGTCCGGAAAGACGTAAGCGGTTCGTTTACGAGGAAGGAGCGCACCACATCATGTTTGGAAGCATCGGATTCACGGAGTTGATTCTGATTTTGGTCATTGTCCTGATCATCTTCGGCGCCGGCAAGCTCCCTCAGCTCGGTGAAGGGCTGGGCAAGGCCATCAAGGGGTTCAAGAAATCGGTTCACGAGGCGGACCAGATCGAAGCGGACGCGCAGGCGCAGGTGGCGGCCCAGACGCAGCAGGGCCAGATTCCGGCCCAGGGGGGCCAGTCGGCCGCTGTGCCGCCTGCTGAGACCGCCGCCCCGGCGACCGCCGAGCAACCGGCTGCGCAGCCACCGAAGGCGTAGAAACGGGGTTCGGCGCTGGGCGCCCGATGGACGGGTGATCGGTCACGGATCCGGGAGGGTGATTTCACGATGGGTACAGGGGTAGACCTCGCGGTCGGCTACATCGAAACGTTTGCCGGCAACGGGAAGGCGAGGAGCACGGGGGACGGGAAGCTCGCGGGCAAGGCCGGCATTCCTCTGCCACACCATGTCGCGCTGGACAGGGATGAACGGTACCTCTACATCGCCGAGTCCGGTTCTGACCGCGTTCGGAGGGTGGACCTGAAGGCTGGCACGGTTCACAATTTTGCTGGCATCGGGGAAACCTGCTACAGCGGGGATGGGGGGCCCTGCGGGGAAGCCGGCCTGTACCTCCCCCTGGACGTGGCCTTCGATTCCCTGAACAACCTGTACATCTGCGACTCCGGGAGCAATCGAATCCGCAAGGTTGACCGGGAGACCGGTATCATTGAGACGGTGGTGGGAACTGGCCAGTTCGGCTTCAACGGGGACGGGCCGGCCCTGGAGGTCAATCTGACCTACCCGGCGGCGATCGCGTTCGACGCCGCCGACGTGATGTACATCGCCGATACCCAGGCCCATCGGGTCCGACGGTTCGACCCGAAGACGGGCCTGGTCAGCACGATCGCCGGGACGTGGTCTGCCGAGGACGATGCCCGGGAGCAGCCGCTCGTTGCCAAGAATCTGGTGGTCCTGTCCGGTGACGCGATCGGGATCGATTTCAGCGACGATCACGGATGGCTGCGCCCGGAGTGCTCGGACGGGCTGGATCTGTCCTTGTACCTCGACGACGGACGGCCGGCCCTGGAAGCGCGGCTGTACGATTTGGTCGGAATCGCCGTGGACAGCCGCGGCCATGTCTACGTGGTGGACAAGGGAACCAACCGGGTCAGGAAGATCGACCGGCACACCGGAATCATCTCCACCGTGGCCGGCGCCTGCCGATACGGGTTCGACGGGGATGGCAAGCCGGCGGTCAAGTCGATGTTGAACGCGCCGGAAGCCGTGGCCTTTGACGCGGCCGACAACCTCTACGTGTCGGACTCCATGAACCATCGGGTCCGGATGGTTGACGCCAGGGCCGGCATCATCACCACGGTGGCAGGGAACGGCGACAGCGGGTACGAAGACAAAAACATGGGCGGCTGCGGGATGGCCCGTTTCGTGTCGAAGGAAGATGCCAGCATGGTGAAGCACGGAGACGGTTTGCTGGCGGTTGAGGCGGTCGTGAATGCTCCGGTCGGACTGGCCCTTGATTCGCAGGGATTCCTCTACGTCTGCGAGCGTGGTGAGAACAAGATTCGACGGATCAAGCTGCGGTGAAGGGCTGGGACGAGCCGGCTCACCGGCAACCAAAACGTGGCAGCTTCGCGCCAGCGGTCGGGGATGTGGCGTATGGGGCGTCGGTATGGTGACGGTCAGGCGATCGGTGCGGGTCTCATCCGTTTTTCTTCCTCTGTCGGGTCTGCTGGTCGGATCGCTGGTTCTGGGTTGGCTGGGCATTCCCGTCGTCAGTTCCGAGGGAATGGTCATCCGGTCTCATGTCGTCTCCGGTGAGATTCCGACGGCACCGGAGGATCCTGCCTGGGACAAGGTTCCGACCCTAACCCTTCCGCTGAGCGGCCAGGTCATCACACGGCCGGTCTGGCCGGAGCCCAGCGCACGGGCCTTGGCCGTCCGCTCCGTCCACAACGAGACCGAGATCGCCTTCCTCCTTGAGTGGCAGGACAACACCAAGAACGATCGGTTGACGCCCGGGACGTTCCGCGACGGTGTGGCCATTGGACTGCCCCTGGGCGATGCTCCGGCGTTCTTCTGCATGGGGCAGCTCGACCATTACATCAACATCTGGCACTGGAAGGCTGACTGGCAGAGCGACATCGACCGCCGGGCTGCTCGAGCGGCGGAGCGGAAGCCGAACGGCGGCGAAGTCCGGCGATTCGAAGTGATTCCGAGGCGAGCCTCCTCAGTCGAAGACTTGATCGGTGGAGGGTTCAGCACGCTCACGAGCAAGCAATCCCAGGGCCGGGTTCAAGGCAAGGCCGTGTGGAAGGACGGGGTCTGGCACGTGGTCATCAGGAGGCCGCTCGGCAGCGCCGATCCCGAGAATGAAGCCAGGCTGGAACCAGGCCGCTTGCAAGCCATTGCCTTCGCGGTCTGGAACGGTGAGAACAAGGAGCGAAATGGGCAGAAAGCGGTGGCGCCATGGTTCCAGCTTCTGATCGATCCTCTGGCGAAGATCTGAAGGCGGAACGCGATCTCCAATTGCTGTCGGGGGAATGAGCAACCATCTGCTTGAGCCGGCGCGGCGAAGGAAAGAAGCCCTCCAGGCTGGTAGGGCTTTTTTCGTGTGTCTGCTGGCCGTCTGCGTCTGGGGCGTCGCTTCGCCCGGATGGCTGTCGGCTGCCGAGCCTGAACCGGCCATGACCGAAGAGGAGGCCATCCGGCTGGGGGAGCAGTTCGGCATCGTCGTCGGCGCTGTGGACGAAGAGATCCGCAAGGAACTCAAGATGCAGAAGCCGGAGGGCGTCGTCGTCTTCGAGGTGATTGGAGGGACCCCGGCCGACAACGCCGGCATCAAGGTCAGAGCGGTCATTAAGGAGATCGACAAGGTCGAGGTCAGGAACTTGATCGATTTCGGCCGAGCCTTGAAGCGGGCGCTGCCGGGGAATTTCACGGTGGGGACCTACGAGCCTGCCGACCCTGAAAATCAAGGGGTTGCGGGCATCTTGAACTTCCACTTCGTGCCGATCCAGAAGGACTGACGGTTCGACGGGCGCGTGGCGGAGAACGTGGCATGGGCAGGGTGAAGCGACTCGCTGTCTGGATCATGGTGGGACTTGCCGTGGCTGTGCTTGCGGTCTCCTACGAGCGTGCGGCCGCCCAGAAGGCCGATGGGAAGGATTCGAACGAGTGGGTCGCGGAAATCGAGAACGTGTTCATCCGGTCTGAAGACTGCAAGCAATGTCATGACCGCCACTATGAAGAGTGGAAGGGGATGCGGGAGCAGACGCCCGATCTCAAGACGTTCGGCCGCGTCGATGCCGCCTTGCTGCACGGCACCTCGCTGGAGTCGCCGGTCTTCAAAACGGTCCTCGGACTCTGGCTTCAGACCAACCCGACCCCGGAGCAGCGGACGAAGTGCCTGTCGTGCCACATCCCGGCCGTGTCCGTCTTTCCGCAGCACACGGACAAGATTACCAGGCAGGTCCTGTCCGGAAAGGTGGAGGTGGAGGGCATCGGCTGCGCCTCCTGCCACCTGATCAACGGGGTCGCCGACAAGCCGGACTCCCCGCCAACCTACAAGCTCAAGGCCGGCAAGGTCATCTACGGTCCTTACGCCGAGCCGGAAGAGAACCTGGTGCACCCATCCAGCCAGTCCGATCTCTACCGGGGGGCGAACTATTGCGCGGCCTGCCACTTCGACAAGGTGAAGGACGTAACCCGCCGGGACCTGCCAGGAGAGATCCTGCAAGGAACCATCTGTCAGGATTGCCACATGGAGCCGTCCACGGGCAGCTCGACCTCCAAGCGCGGAGCCATGACGCGCTCGATCGGGCGCCACTGGTTCCGCGGTGTGGTCATCCCCGGCATCATGCTGAAGAACCGGAACCTGCAGGCCGAGTGGATGCCGCGGGTTGACATCGAGGCCGGCAAGCCGGCCGGCTCGGTGGAGGGCACCGTCTTCATCCGCACGGGGAGTCTGCCGCACAGCTTCCCGGACGGCGATCCCGTCTTGAAGCAGTTTTACGTCACCGTCACGGCGAAGGATGCGCGCGGGGAGGTGTTGGGCAGCGAAGTCAAGCAGTTCGGACTGCCGTTTGACCAAATTCTCCGTGGGCCCATTCCGGAACCTTTGGTGAGGGGGGGGACCACCCGACGGGTGCCGTTCTCGCTCTCGGTGCCGCAAGGGGCGACGCCGGCGACCATCGAGGCGCTCCTGACCTATACGCTGATCCCCTCGCCAAGCCCGGAGCTGAAGAAACGCTATCTGGCCTCGCTCCCCGGAGACAAGGACCGGGAGGCGGCGGAGAAGCTCATCCAGGAATATGCGCAGCCCAGGGTGCTGACGTTCCGCACCAAGTCGCTCTAGCTCAGAGCGTCGCTTGCTAGGCGGCCGGCCGCGCGCCGCAGATTCGAAGAGGACGGCTGAACCGTGACGGGAAGACAGAGGTTGATGAGGGGTATCGTCGTGTCGGCCGCCGTCGCGGCCGCGGTGGCCTGGGGTATCGCCCAGTCGGGATGGGCCCAGGACTCGGCCAAATCGAAAGGGACGCTGGAAAAAGTCTTTCCCAGCTCGAACAAGTGCAAGCGGTGTCACGAACGGGTCTTTGAAGAGTGGGAAACCTCGCCGCTCTCCCGATCCATCCATTCGCCGGCGTTCCGAGCCTCCCTCGACGAGTATCTTGCCTTTGCCGGATCCAAGGACAAGGCGCTTTGCTTCCGATGCCATGCCCCGCACGTCAACGAGTTCATGGATCAGGTCCAGACCTTCGTCACCCAAGTCCAGTCCGGGGATCCGGCAATCGACGGGGTCGGCTGCGCCCAGTGTCACCTCATCAAGCAGGTCGACAAAACCGCCCGCCCGCCGGTTCCCAGGTACGAGCCGGGCAAGACCCTGTACGGGCCGTACAAGGATTTCGTCCAAAACCTCGCGCACCAGTCCCAGGAACTGGACCTGTTCCGGAAGTCTGATCTCTGTCTGAACTGCCACCTCTCGGTGCCGACTGCGGCGAATCTGAACAAGGCGAACGATCTGCTCGGCGGGTGGGAGACTAGCAAGGCGATTAAGGCTGGGAAAGAATGTCAGACTTGCCACATGCCCGAACAGGTCGGAGAGTCCGCAAACGGAGAGAGCAAGCGCAAGGTCGCCAACCATACGTTCCCGGGACGGGTCGGCAAGCTCCGGCAGGAAGCGGCCAAGCTGAATGTGGCGACTTCGGTCAAGGGAGACCAGACCACGGTCACGGTGACGGTTCAGAGCTTGGTGCCCCACAACCTGCCGACGACGCATCCCGGCTGGGCTCGGGTAGTCCTGGATCTCGCCATCAAGGGCAAGAACCTGAGGACCGTCTTCGCCGAGCAGCGTGTCTACGGGCGGGTCTATGCCGATGCAAAGGGACAAGAGACGGTCTTCGATTTCAAGGCGGCAAAGGTCGTCAAGGACACCGTCCTGAAGCCGGAGGAAATCCGCGAGGAGACGTTCACGTTTCCCACCCCCAAGGATACTCGGTCCTTCGACGTCGACGCGTCCCTCAGCTATGCTCCGGTGACGGGTCCGCAGCCTTTCTTGCAGAGGATCGAAGCGGAGTCGACGAGGGGTGCACAGGATCCGGTCTTTCAGCCCATCCCGATCGTCAGGCAGACGGTCAATGTCCCGTTGAAGTAGAAGAGACGCGCTGCGCCTCTCGCTCCGCTACTCCGCCACGATCGTGGAGCCGGGGGATTTCATCTTGAAAATTTGGATGGCTGAATAGATGTTTTTGGCAGGCTGGTTCAAGACGAGGGTGGAGTTGGTGATGTGGGTGTCAATCAGCTCGAATGGGCCGCCGCTATAGTAGAAGCGGCAACGATCCATCGTGCAATTCTTGTAGACGTGGTTGTCCAGGGTGAGATCCTCCTCCTTGAGCGTCTTCCCTTCGACCAGAATGTATTCCGGTCCCAGACCCATCCCGCTCCTCCCCGGACGCTCACTATAGCAAAATCTTTCTGGCCTCGGCAAACCGGCTGACCGGTTCGGAGGATCAAGAGCCCCAAGCGATGCCCTGGGGTTTTATCTTGATTCACTGCCGGTCGTCTCGATACAATGACCGCGTTTTTTTGCCTCCTCCTGGCGCCGGAGACGGTACTGCCCGGGTGGGGACATTGGGGCTCTGCAGCGCGTCCCCGGCGCCAGGGCACGCTTGACCAAGCTAGCAACGGAAGGAGAGGTCAGTGGACGCAGTCATCGTGTTTGCGATTGCCGCCGCCGCGGCCGGGATCGGCTATGGGCTGTACCTGGCTCTGTGGGTGTTCAAATTGGATGCGGGCAACAAGGACATGCAGCAGATCGCCCAGGCGATCCAGGAGGGGGCCGCGGCGTATCTGAACCGGCAGTACCGCGCGGTCGGTGCCGTGGCGGCCGGGCTGTTCGTGCTCCTCTGGGTCGCCGGTCTGTGGTCTGAAAAGTTCGGGCTGGTTACGGCGATCGGGTTCCTCGTCGGGGCCGCAGCCTCGGCCACGGCCGGCTATGTCGGCATGAACATCGCGGTCCGGGCCAACGTGCGGACCGCCCAGGCCGCCCACCGGGGACTCAACTCGGCGCTCACCGTGGCGTTCCGGGGAGGAGCGGTCACCGGGCTTCTCCTGATCGGGCTCGGGCTGCTGGCGGTCACCGGCTTCTATGCAATCGCCTCCGCCCTGGCCGGGCAGGAAAAAGCGGTCCACGCGCTGCTGAGCCTGGGATTCGGGGGCAGCTTGATCTCGGTCTTCGCCCGGGTCGGCGGCGGTATCTACACGAAGGCCGCCGACGTAGGGGCCGATCTGGTGGGGAAGGTGGAGGCGGGCATCCCCGAAGACGATCCCCGGAATCCGGCGGTGATCGCCGACAACGTGGGCGACAACGTGGGCGACTGTGCGGGTATGGCCGCTGACCTGTTCGAGACCTACGCGGTGACTACGGTGGCGGCCATGGTCCTGGCCTTCACCATGTTCAAGGGGCAAGCGGAGCCGATCCTCTACCCGCTGGCGCTCGGGGCCATGACGATCCTGGCCACGATCGTCGGGATCTTCTTCGTCCGGGTCGGTTCGGACGGCGGGATCATGACGGCGCTCTACAAGGGGCTGTTCGTGGCGGGCGGGATCGCGGCCGTGGCCTTCTACCCGATCACGGTCAAGATGATGGAGGGGGTCGGCGGCGTCAGCGGGAGCAGCTATTACGTCGCGGCGCTGCTCGGGCTCGTGGTGACGCTGGCGATGGTTTTCATCACCGATTATTACACCTCGAAAAGCTACTCGCCGGTCCGGGAGATCGCCAGGGCCAGCGAGACCGGCCACGCGACGAACATCATCGCCGGGTTGGCCGTGGGCATGCAGGCGACCGCTTGGCCGGTGGTCGTGATCGCTGGCGCGATCCTGGCCAGCTTCTGGGTCTGCGGCGGAGGGGACAAGGGCGGGCTGTACGGCGTGGCTGTGGCGGCGGTCTCCATGCTGTCGATGGCCGGGATCGTGGTGGCGATCGACGCCTTCGGGCCCATTACCGACAATGCCGGCGGCATCGCGGAAATGGCCCACCTGGGCAAGGACGTGCGCAACATCACCGATCCGCTTGATGCGGTCGGGAACACGACCAAGGCTGTGACCAAGGGCTATGCGATCGGCTCGGCCGGCCTGGCGGCCGTGGTCCTGTTCGCGGAATATGCGCGAGCAGTCGAGGAGCAGGGCAAAGCCACGGCCATGGGCTTCGACCTATCCAACCCGGACGTGCTGGTGGGGCTGTTCCTGGGAGGCATGCTGCCGTTCCTGTTCGGAGCCCTGTGCATGAAGGCGGTCGGCCAGGCCGGCGGCCTGATTGTGGAGGAGGTGCGCCGGCAGTTCCGCACCATCAAGGGCATTATGGAGGGGACAGGCAAGCCGGAGTATGGAACCTGCGTGGACATCGTGACCAAGGCGGCGATACGCAAAATGATGATCCCGGGGCTCATTCCGGTCGTCTCGCCGATCCTGGTCGGCGTCATTCTCGGCCCCCAGGCCCTCGGCGGCGTGCTCGTGGGAAGCATCGTCACCGGCTTGTTCGTCGCGATCTCGATGACGAGCGGCGGGGGTGCCTGGGACAATGCCAAAAAATTCATCGAGGAGCAGGGCAAGAAGGGGAGCGAGACGCACAAGGCCGCCGTGACCGGCGATACGGTCGGCGATCCCTACAAGGACACGGCGGGACCGGCGATCAATCCGATGATCAAGGTCATCAACATCGTGGCCCTGCTGATCGTGTCCCTCATCGTCCGTTAGTGCGCGAATGATTCCAGGGTCTGCTTGACGAGGTCCAGGGCATGGGGTATGCTCACGACATGGGATAGGCCCAGTTCAACACATGCCGCCGGCGTTTGGAGGTGCTCCGATGGAACGACAAGAACGGAGACCGGAGTCCAGAAAAGAGCCGCAGGCCAGGGAAGAGGCGAAGCCGAACCCCAAGGTCGTCGAAGCGGGGAAGAAGCTCAAGGAGGATATCGACAAGCTCGTTGACGAAATCGACGACGTCCTGGAAAAGAATGCCGAGGAGTTCGTCAAGAACTACGTTCAGAAAGGCGGAGAATAGAGTCGGTCATCATTTGTCATCGCATCATTCGGCGTCATCGCACCGCTGAGAAGGGGCCCGCTCGGGCCCCTTGCTTATCCCGCCCCGTCCCGGGTCCCACACCTGTCCGTATCCTGGTCCTGCTCAGTCCTTACCCGCCAGGTTTGACAACCGCGCGTATAGGGGCTAAGATTTTTTTTTAGTTCTCAGTCGGTTGCGAGTGCTTGCCAAGGGCTGGGCGTAAAGGGGGCCTGATGGTGCGCAAACAATGGATCTTCACGGCGGTCAATCAGGAGCATCGGGTCCAGTTGGCCCAGGCCTTGGTGATCTCACCGATCACCGCCTCGGTGTTGCTCGCGCGTGGGGTGGCGACCGCCGACGAAGCGCGGTATTGGTTGATGCCCCAACAAGCGGCCTCCCGTGACCCGTTTCTGCTCCCCGATATGGAACTGGTCGTGGATCGTCTCCATCGGGCCGTTCAGGCAGGGGAACGGATCTGCTTCTACGGCGACTACGACGTGGACGGGATCTCCGCCACGAGCCTCTACCTGTGCTTCTTCAGGAGCCTCGGCTGCCGGGTTGGATCGTATATTCCCCATCGGATCAAGGAAGGGTACGGACTCAACGAGCAGGCCATCCGCCGGATCCGGGCGGAGGGGGCCACGTTGCTCGTGACTTCCGATTGCGGGACCACGGCCCACCGGGAGGTCCAGGCGGCCAGCAGGTTGGGGCTGGATCTGATCGTGACCGATCATCACCAGCCAGACGAAAGCCTGCCGCCGGCCCTGGCGGTCCTCAATCCGCACCGGGCCGATTCCGGGTACCCCTTTCGCGGGCTGTGTTCGTGCGGATTGGCGTACAAGGTGATCTTGGCGTACCAGCGGAAATACGGTCAGGACGGATTGGATCCGGAGTCGCTGCTGGATTTGGTCGCGCTTGCCACGATTGCGGACATGATGCCGCTGCAAGATGAGAACCGGCTTTTCGTCCGGAAGGGGCTGGGGCTGATATCGCGCGGCTCGCGCTGCGGGGTCCGGGCGCTCAAACTCGCAGCCGGGGTCGAGCGGGAGTGCACGTCCGGCATCGTCGCGTTTCGGCTGGCGCCCCGCATCAACGCAGCCGGCCGGCTGGCGCACGGGGAGGCCGGGGTCCAACTCCTCACGACGGAGTCGGAGTCGGAAGCCAGGGGGCTCGCCCAGGAGCTCGAGCGTCTCAACCGGGAACGGCAAAAGATCGAAGAAGAGACAACGGCGGAGGCGCTAGCGATGGTCGCGGGACAGGAGCCGCCCGCTGCCCTGGTCGTCTGGGCGCGGCACTGGCACCTGGGGGTCGTGGGAATCGTCGCCGCACGCCTGGTCGAGAGATACCACAGGCCGGCCGTGGTCGTAGCCATCAACGAGCAGGGGGTCGGCAAGGGGTCCGCGCGGAGCGTGCCGGGATTCGATCTCTATCGGGGCCTCTCCGCCTGCCGCGACCTGTTGGATGGGTTCGGGGGGCATCCGAGCGCCGCGGGGTTGACGGTCAAGGAAGCGCGCCTGCCTGGGCTCAGAGAGCGGTTCGCACAGGTCGCATCAGACTGGGGCGGCGGGCAGCTCCCGCTCCCGCTGCTCTATGTGGATGCGGAGGTGAATCTGCATGAACTGCAGCCGCAGCTCGTCCGGGAGCTGAGCCTGTTGCATCCGTTCGGGGTCGGGAATCCCGAGCCGACGCTCGCCGTGCGGAATCTCGCGGTCCTGGCCGCCAGGGTCGTGGGAGAGCGGCATCTCAAAATGACGGTCCGGCACGAGGGCTCTCCGCCGTTCGACAGCATCGGTTTTCGGATGGGATCCCTGGACGGCCTCGGGATCTCTCCCGACCGAGCGATCGATCTGGCCTTCGTACCCGAGATCAACCATTGGAACGGCTTGGACCGGATCCAACTACGCATACGAGACGTGAGGGCGAGCCAAGGCCTTTAATGCAATGCCGTACGAGACGATCACAGACCTGGATCAGCTCATCAGGCGCGTCCAGAGCTACAATCCCGACGCCGACGTGGATCTGGTCTCGCGCGCCTATGCCTTTTCCGCCAAGGCCCACGAGGGTCAGACCAGGCGGTCTGGGGAGCCGTACCTCCAGCACCCCCTGGCGGTCGCCGGAGTCCTGACCTCTCTCCGGTCCGACGTCCCCGCCATCGTGGCCGGCCTGCTGCACGACACGCTGGAAGACACGCTGGCCACGCCGGACGTGCTGGAACGGGAGTTCGGCAAGGACGTCGCCCGGCTGGTGGACGGCGTCACGAAGATCGGCAAGATTCCCTTCCGCAACCACGAGGAGAAGCAGGCCGAGAACTTCCGCAAGATGATCCTCTCGATGGCGGATGACATCCGGGTCATCCTCATCAAGCTGGCCGACCGGCTCCATAACATGAGGACCCTCGAACACCTGCGCGAAGCCAAGCGACTGCAGATCGCGCAGGAGACCTTGGAAATCTACGCCCCGCTGGCGAACCGGCTGGGCATCGGCTGGGTGAAGAACGAGCTGGAAGACCTGTGCCTCAAGTATCTGAAGCCGGACGTGTACGCGATGTTGAAGCTGCGGGTGGCCAAGCGGGACGAAGAGCGGCAACAGTACATCCAGGAAGTCATCCGGCTCGTCAAGCAGGCTCTGGCCGAGGCGGGGCTGAAAGGGGAGGCCCAGGGACGGCCCAAGCACCTGTACGGGATCTACCAGAAAATGGAGCGGCAAGCGATCTCGTTCGAGGAGGTCTACGACCTGACCGCCATCCGGGTCATCACCGACACGAAAATGAATTGTTACGCCATCCTCGGGCTGATCCATTCACTCTGGCGTCCGGTGCCGGGTCGGTTCAAGGACTACATCGCGATTCCCAAGTCCAACCTCTACCAGTCACTGCACACGACGGTGGTCGGGCCCAAGGGGGAGCACGTGGAGTTTCAGATCCGCACCGAGGAGATGCACCGGCTCGCCGAGTACGGCATCGCCGCCCACTGGAAGTACAAGGAGCGCGGCCCGGTCGATGACAAGGACGGCAAGGTCTTCAGTTGGCTCCGGCAGCTACTGGAGTGGCATCAGGACCTGACCGACAACCGGCAATTCATGGACTCGGTCAAGCTGGACCTCTTCCACGACGTGGTGTACGTGTTTACGCCCAAAGGCATGGTCAAGGAAATGCCGCTGGGGTCCACCCCCGTCGATTTCGCGTACGCGATCCATACGGAGATCGGCAACCACTGCGTGGGCGCCAAAGTCAACGGCAAGATCGTTCCCTTGAAACACCATCTGTCGAGCGGCGACACGGTCGAGATTCTGACCTCCACGACGCAGGTGCCCCACAAGGACTGGTTGAAGTTCGTCCGGACGCCGCGGGCCAAGACCAAAATCAAGCACTGGCTGAAGGTCGAGGAGCAGAAGCGAAGCCTGGAAATCGGCCGCCGTCTGCTGGAGCGCGAGTTCCGTCGCCATGAGGTTCCACCCGCGCAGGTGTTCAAGTCCGAGAGGCTCGCGGAGGTCGCACGAGAACTCGGATTCGCCACGTCCGATGAGATGACTGCGGCGGTCGGGTACGGACGCCTCTCCACCGCCCAGGTGCTCAATCGGTTGAGACAACCGGCCATATCGGGCGAGCAGCCTCAGGCCGTGGAAGAGCTTCAGCCAGCTCGGCCGGCGCCGGTCAAAGGGGAGGAGAAGGGGGTCAAAGTCAAGGGCGGGCGCGATCTCCTCATGCAGCTCTCCCGGTGTTGTAACCCGGTCCCGGGGGATCGGATCATGGGCTACATCACCCGCGGGCGAGGGTTGACCATCCACTCGGTAGAATGTCCGAACCTCCAGGCGCTGGACTATGACAAGGATCGTCTGGTCGAGGTCGAATGGGATCCGGCGGCCCCGAGCACCCACGCGGTCAAGGTTTCAGTCCTGACGGTGGATAAGACCGGCGTGCTGGCCAACGTCTCGACGGCAATCTCTGGCTGCGAGGCCAACATCAGCCGAGCGGAGATCTCCACCAGAGAGGATCGCAAAGCCCTGCTCGACTTCGTGATCGAGGTGACCGATACCCAGCACCTGAACCGGGTCCTCAAGGCCATTGAGCGGGTGGAAGGGGTGATTACGGCCCGACGCATCCGTACCTGGCAGGAACGCTGATCCTTCTATTGCCGACCGGACCCGTTCTTTGCAGGGCTCAGTGGGATGGGGGCGGAGAAGCAGGCAGTTGAAACTGCAGCGTCACTCCTCGCTCGAGCTTGAGGGCTTCCGCCACGCCCGCTGCGACTTCTAACACATAGAGGGCTTCCTGGGCAGGTTGATACTGGAGACACCCCTCGTCCGTCCGGTTGCAGCCCGGCACGTTGGCCTCGACGTGCACGATCTTCTTGTTCCGGTCCATCCAGATGATGTCCAGGGGAACTTTGGTGTTTTTCATCCAGAAGGTCCAGTGCTTGAGCTCCGGAAAGGAGAAGAGCATCCCCCGGTCTTTGGCCAGCGAGTCCCGAAACATCAGGCCTCTCGCCCGCTTTTCAATCGTGTCGGCCAGTTCCGCGTAGATCCTGGCGCCTTTCGGGGTGATAACGGTCACGATGGGTTCCGCCGTTGCGCCCGTCGGCTCTGTCGACGAGGCGTCCCAAGGGACCGCGCTGAGTCCCAACCAGAGCAGGCTGATCCACACGAGAAGGCCAAACCGACGGCCGGTCCGAGCCTGGAAACGCTTAGGGCACATGGCCGAATCCTATAGAGGGGTGAAGGAGTCTTGTCAAGGCCTGCTCGGCCGGGCGCGCGATTGACAACGGAAGAGAAGCTGGATAGGGTACCTTCCTGCGATGGACCCGTCAATGGAGCCGGTCTGGACGAGATGCTACGATCCTGCCGTTCCCCCTTCGCTCTCATATCCAGACCTCACCCTGCCTGATCTCCTGTGCGACGCGGCCGCCCGTTATCCGGATCGTCCAGCGCTCCGATTCTATGGCCGGGTCATCCGGTACCGGGAGCTGGACCGTCTTGCCAACCGATTCGCTCACGCGCTGCGTGGCCTTGGGATCCGACCCGGCAGCGTGGTCGGTCTCATGTTGCCGAACCTGCCCCAATCCGTCATCGGCTATTTTGGCAGCCTGCGGGCCGGTGTGTCGGTCACGCCGATCAATCCTCTCTACGTCGAAAGCGAGATCGAACGGCAGGTCACCGATTCAGGATGCGGAGCCATCCTGGCGCTGGATCTGTTCGCTCCGCGCATCGAGCCGATCCTAGGCCGAACCTGCCTCAGACATCTGATCCTGACCGGGGTGGAAGAGTACCTGCCCTCGCTCAAGCGCTGGCTGTACCCGCTCAAGACGATGGGGCAGCGCCCGCGGACCTCGAAGAGCGCCTCCGTTCACCGACTGCAACGGCTGATGACGGCGGGCGACCAGCCTCCTTCCGTCCGGACGAGCCCGGACGACGTCGCGCTGTTGCAATACACCGGCGGCACGACCGGGGTTCCCAAGGGGGTCATCCTGACGCATCGGAACCTGGTCGGCAATGTCTGGCAATGCCGGCACTGGATGCCGTCGCTCCGCGAGGGCCAGGAGGTCTTCCTCGCGGTGCTCCCATTCTTCCACGTATACGGCATGAGCGCCTGCCAGAACCTGGCCGTCACCGTGGCCGGGTCGTTGGCGTTGCTTCCACGGTTTCAGATCTCCGAGGTGCTGGAGACGATTGCGCGGGACCGGGTGACGGTGTTCCCGGGCATTCCCGCGATGTATTCGGCTCTCAACAGCCACCAGCACCTGGAGCGGTACGATCTCCGGTCGGTCAAGCTGTGCATCAGCGGGGCCGGCCCGCTCCCTCCTCCCGTCCAAGACCGCTTCGAGGCCATTACCGGAGCCAAGCTGGTGGAAGGCTACGGATTGACCGAAGCGGGGCCCGTCACCCACGTCAATCCCATCGGCTTGGAGCGTGATCGGCGCCGCCTCAGGAGCATCGGCCTGCCCCTGCCGGACACCGAGGCCAAGATCGTGGACATGGAAACCGGCGAGCTGGAGCTGCCGGTCGGGCAGATCGGGGAACTCGCTGTCCGGGGGCCGCAGGTGATGAAGGGCTATTGGCAACGGGAGGACGAGACCCGACAAGTCCTGCGTGGCGGCTGGCTTTTGACGGGGGATCTGGCCCGCATGGATGAGGACGGTTTCTTCTATATCGCCGATCGCAAGAAGGACATGATCAAGTCGGGCGGAGAAAACGTCTACCCGCGCGAGGTCGAGGAGGTGCTGCTGCAGCACCCGAAGGTCAGGGACGCCGTGGTGGTCGGGATTCCGCAGGATTTGCGAGGGGAGCTCATCAAGGCCTTTGTCGTGCTCGAGGATGGCACGGAGGCGACCGCCGCAGAAATCCTGGAGCACTGCCGGAAGGATCTGGCCAAGTTCAAGGTTCCCAAACGCGTGGAGTTCAGGAAGGAACTGCCGAAGACGCTGGTTGGGAAGGTGCTCCGGCGCGTTCTGGTGGAGGAAGAGCTCAAGCGTCGGGGCAGAACGGTGGACCATCCTGACGAGGACGCGGCCGGCTAGTTGCAATCATCCCGCTTCCTGTGACATGCTGTGACGGTCCTTGTCAATCGGAATGCTGGGAGGTTCTTCCATGCAGGAAAAGCGTCGGGTGCTGTACAAGAAGGGGGTATTCGTCTGTCCGAGGTGCAACCAGTCCTATGTCCAGGAGAAGTGGATCGAGGAATGGCGCATCCGCTGCCACAAGTGCGACTATCGAGGTTCGTTGACCGAAATCTCGGTCGAGGAGCATATGGACGAGGAGACCATCCGACGTTGACGTGACCCGATTTGTTTCTTCATACGGGCCCGGCAGGCCTTCTTCCAACAACCCCTCTGATCTGACCTCTCGTCTCTCTCCACCGGTAAGGAGTCCTATGAGAATTAAAGTGATCCTGCTTTGCGCAGTGGCCTGCGGGTGGTTCACGGCGCCGGCCGAGCAGGCCTCGCCAGCCGATCCGGAGGCCAGGGTGCTGGTCGCGTATCATTCCGTCACCGGAAATACGGAAAAAATGGCGAGGGCTGTCGCCGAAGGGGCCGGCAGCGTTGCCGGAACCGTCGTGCTCGTCCGACGGGTGGAGCGAGTGACCGCCGAGGAGCTGTTGAACGCTGATGCGGTGGTTGTCGGGTCGCCGGTCTATTGGTCCAACATGGCCGGGCCGGTCAAAACGTTTTTCGACGACTGGCAACTCAAATTCGGAGTCTTCCCCGAGTTCAAGATGAAGAACAAAGTGGGGGCTGCGTTCGCAACCGGCGGGCAGGTATCCAGCGGCAAGGAAGTGGCCATGCTCACGATTCTGGCGGCGATGATGGGCAACCAGATGATCGTCGTGAGCGGAGGCGGAGCCTTCGGAGCCTCCGCAACCACGGAGGGCGACAGCCCAGGAGTCGACGATAAAGAACTGCAGGGGGCCAGGGAACTGGGGAAACGTGTGGCCGAGGTTGCAACAATCGTCAAACGTGGGCGGCAGCCTAGTCCTTAGTCTTCCTCTTTCTTGATCTGCTGGCTGAGGTAGTTCTCCAGGCCGGTCTGTTTGATCGTCTCGATCTGCGTCTCCAGCCAATCCACGTGCTCTTCCTCGTCCCTGACCATCTCTTCCAGGATGCTCCGGGTCGTATAGTCCTCGACCTTGGCGCAGTGCGTGATTGCCTCGCGAAAGAGCTTGATTGCCTCCTGCTCCTGCTTGAGGGCCGCCTTGAGCTGCTCCGGCACGGTCTCGCCTACGTGCACGGTGCCGAGCCGCTGCATATTGGGCACGCCTTCCAGGTAAAGGATGTGCCGGATGGTCTTCTCCGCATCCTTCATCTCGTCGAAGCTGAACTTGCGGATCTTGTGGTGAAGGCGGTCATAGCCCCAGTTGTCGCACATCTCGGCGTGGACGAAGTATTGGTTGATCGCCGTCAGCTCGTTGGTGAGAATCTTGTTCAGGAGGTCGATCACTCCCTCTTTGGCCTTCATGGTCCGTCCTTTCGTGGAGGTAGGGGAACTGAGGCGGACAGACTTCGTAAAGCCTGTCCCGAATCATTATAGCTGGGACGGTTCTTGCCGTGTCAATACGGAGAGTCGGGCTGAGCTGTGGCGTTGCAAGTCCAGCAATGAGAGGAGGCGATGGCGACGAGTTCCTGAACGTTCCGCGCGCACCGGCCGCAACAATCGTCGTCGTCCAGCCCCAGCACCTGAGGCAGCCGATGTGGCTCTCCGTTGCAATCCGATTGGATGATACGCCGGACATCCGACTCGGTCAGGCCCTTGCAGAGGCACACGTACATGGCTGGGAGCTCCTTCCTGGGACAGACGATGGGCGGCTCTCGGTTTCCCGGTCGTCGCGAACGATTATGATAACCATTCTCATAAATAAGCCACATTCTAGCCAGTTGCGTGGGCCCTGTCAAGAGGAATTGCGTCGAGATTATTCTCTTTGTTTACAGCTAGTTAGGAGGTGGCCGCGGTTGATGAGCCTTGAGGCAATGGGGCAAGGCGGAGAGGGAGATTACGCGGCGGTCCGCTCGAGGTCCTGGACCATCTCCCCGATCGTGTCGAAGCCAGACTGCCAGAAGGCCTCTGAGCGAATGTCCACCCCGATAGGAGCCAGGATGGCCTCAGGACTTTTGGCCCCTCCGGCGGCTAGCAGATCCAGGTACCTGGGCACGAAGGCCTGTCCCTGCTGTTTGAACATGTGGTAGAGAGCCAGCACCAGCAGGTTCCCGAAGCAGTACGAGTAACAGTAGAAGGGGCTCCCGAAGATGTGTGGAATCGTGAGCCACTCCCACCTGAAGACATCCGGAACGGGTACCGCCTTGCCGAACTGGGCCCGCAGGGTGTCCAGGTAAGCGGATGCCAGGTCCTCTGTTGTGGCGCTGTCGGCGATCATCTCGTGGGCCTTCTTTTCAAACAGCACGAAATAGGCTTGACGCATCACGGTGGCGTAAAGGTCGTCGAGCTGGGCCAGCAACAGGCTTTGCTTCACGCCCCGCCTCGTCTCCTGGGCGATCAGGGCATCGGACAGGATCCGTTCGCCGAAAACCGACGCGGTTTCGGCCAGCGGGAGCGTCGCGTGGAAGGTGAAGGCCGTATGGTCGGCTGCCATCATCCCGTGGATCGCGTGGCCCAGCTCGTGGGCCAGCGTGGCCACGTCCCGCGCTTCGCCGGTGTAGTTGAGGAGGACGTAGGGCGTGAAGCCGGGTGTCACGCTGTAACAATAGGCTCCGCTGAGTTTGCCGGGCAGGGTGCGGGCGTCAATGTGGCGCTCGGCGAAGACCCGTTCGGCCAGATCGGCGAGGCGCGGCGAAAAGGCCCGGTAAGCTTCCAGAACCATCCTGACCGCGTCGCGATAGCGGTACCGTTTCCGTTCGGCCGGGTGGGGGGCATAGATGTGGTAGCGGTTCATCGGCGTAATCTTGCAGATGCGGGCCTTGAGGCGAAAATATTCTTGGAACGCCTCGCCGTTTTTCGCGCAGACCGACAGCAGAGCGCCTACGGCCTGATCGGGTACGTCGTTGCTCAGGTTCCTGGCCATGATCGGCGAGGCAAACTTCCTCAGATCCAGATTCTCCGCTTTCCAATCCTTGACGAGCGTCATGTAGATCTCGCCGAGGAGGCTCTGGTTGGCGGCAAAGACTCGATACAACTCCGCGTACGCAGCCTCGCGCAGGCGGGGGCGTGAGCTTCTGATATAGGCGGAGATCTGTTCCCGCGTGAGGACGCGCCTTTTCCCACCCACCTTCAAGGCAAAGGTAAAACCGTTTGTCACCACGTCGTACAGGGTGTTGACCGCGCTGCGGCCGGTGACGTTCTTGAGGTTGATGATCTTTTCTTCCGGCTCCGAAAGCGTGTGGCGCTTGAAACGGCGGATCGACTCCAGGTGGTAACGGTAGTCGCCGGAGACGTCCATGAGCCTGGTCGCGTTCGCGTCGTCCACCGCCTGCCACCAGATGTCGAAGAAGAGCATGCGGTTGTTCAGAGAGGTCAGCCGTTCCTCCACCTTGGTCTTGAACGCCCGGGCCTGAGCGTTGGAGGTGTCCTCCGAGAACCAGAGATAGGCGTAGGCGCTGAGTTTCGTGGAGGCGGTGGTAATTTCCTCGGCCAGGTGCAGGAGGTCCAGAAAGGCCTGACCGGACATGTCCGGCGCCAACCGCTCCCGCCAGGACTCGAATTGACCGACTTGGTTTTCCAGGTCCTTGGTCAGTCCGTCAAACTCCACAAGCGGGTTTGCGAGCAGGTGGGAGAGATCCCACTGCTGGGGCGGACTTCCGCCTCGCAATCGGTCTACGGACGGTTTCGAATTCCTGTATTTCACAAGGGTGCGTTTCATGATCGACCCCTGGGGAGCTACGTGTTCCAGACCGGACTTCGTCATCATACCATTCGGCCTTAGCGGCGCGAAAAATTAATTTACATCTTTTAAATCAATAAGTTGCGAGCGCTGTCCGGGCGAGAAACGAGAAAAAGGACGGCGCGGGCGGGAGCCGCTCGTGGACTGGTCGCGAGCGGGTGCTACAATGGCGGTCAATCCTCTGGGTCGCGATTCCATGACGGAGCAAGAGATTCATCGGGTCGTGCAAGACATGAGCGTGAGGACTTCCTACGGCCGTGCGGTGGTCGCGGAGGTCGCTTTTCCGGAAAGATGAGAGGAGACGATGCGGCGAGCCCGCTCCAGGGCCGTGCACCGGCTGGTCCCGTGTAGCATCGGACGGGAGAAGGCGGCCCGGCTGCACGTGGCGACCGAACAAGTCCACAGGTGGCAGCGGGAGATGAAGTCCCGGTCCGGCCCATTGCACGATCTCTGGTTCGACCGAGCCAGCCGTCTTCGCATCGATCATCTGGTTGAGCGGCTGAGCGGTCGGGATCGCGGCGCGCGGGAGTCCGCCTTGGCAGAGGCGGAGCTTGCTTCAACGTTCGTGCGTGCGGGCGTTTCGGTCCGGTTCCTGCCTGAATCTCAGGCCAGGACCGCCGACCTGGAATGTCACCTGGGGTTGGACCGGTTCTTCGTGGAGGTGACGGCGTTGGTGGGAGCGGGCCGCTTCCGTAAGCGGGGCTCATTCGCCAGCCGGTTTGCTCCTCCTGAGCTTGAGGGCGACGGGGACGGTCATTGGCTGGTTGGTCTGGTTCTTGGCCGGATCGCCCGAAAGGCGCAGCAACTTGCCGATTACTGTTCGCCGGTCGTCCTGGCCGTCACGCTCCCGTCCGGTGAACAGCCGGGCGACCGCCGCGCAAGGGCCGGACTGGACCTCAGGAGGCTGGCCGGCTCGATCACCGTGCTGCTCCCCCTGGTCCGGCAGATCAGCGCGGTGCTCCTCTCCCTGTGGGACATCGAGCCGGCTCCACGTTCCGGCGCGAGGCTGGCCAACGTGTATGTGGTGGAACGGTCTTCACGGCAGGCGGCCAGTCCCCGGGCCCGCTTGCTGATCATCAACCCGGTGGCTGGCTTCCCGCTCAGCGAGCGGCAGGTGGCGGTGTTGAGGAACCTCCTCTAGCCGTTATCCCAAGCGTTCCTTCAACAGCGCGAGGTTCTTGGTCACCATCGCGTCCCCGTTTTTCGTGGACACGAGGATGCCTTGGTCGCAGACCGTCCGGCACTCCTCCAGGCGACCGAGCCCTTGAAGGGCTTGCGCCAGGGCGTAATAGGCGGCGGAATAGGTCGGCTTCACCTTCACGCACTCTTCAAGGGCTTTGGCCGCTTCCTCGAAGTTGGCGTCCTCCAGATAGGCTTTTCCGAGCCCGAACCAGGCCACCTCGTCGCTCGGGTCCAGCGCAAGCACCTTCTTCAACGGTTCGATCCGGGGATTGGGCATAGGCTGGCTCTCCGCGCGTGGACCATGTGTCGGTGCACTCTACAATGGCCTGCGCCTCGTTGTCTACGCAGTTTCAGCCGTGCTACGATGCGCAAAAATGGCTGTCAACGATCAGCTCTCAGCCCGTGGTTTTCCGAAGCTCT
This sequence comes from Nitrospirota bacterium, assembly GCA_040757595.1. Lineage (NCBI taxonomy): Bacteria > Pseudomonadati > Nitrospirota > Nitrospirota bacterium. Next base: position 46,567 of record JBFLWP010000020.1, read on the forward strand.
CCGAGTCCAAGGTCTGAGATCGCTTGTCGTTGGTGTGATGGCTGAATGCTGAGCGCTGAAGGCTCCCGGGTATGGCTAAGACCGGCTTCGTCTACCATCCGGACTATCTGAACCACGACATGGGCGCCGGCCATCCCGAGTCCCCGGAACGGCTGCGGGCCATCGTGGCCCGGCTGGAGGCTGGCGGGCTGATCGGGCGGCTGACACGCATCAAGCCGGCGCCGGTGGCCGATGAGTGGATCACGCTCATCCACGAGCCGGCCTATCTGGCGTCGTTGAAGGCCAAGGCCCCGTCCAGCGGCCGGGTCTCACTCGATCCCGACACCCCGATCTGCCCCGGTTCGTTGCCGGCCGCCTACCTGGCCGCAGGAGGCGGGCTGGCGGCGGCCGACGCAATCATGGCCGGGCAGGTGCAGAACGCCTTCTGCGCGGTACGGCCTCCCGGCCACCACGCCGAGCGGAACCGGGCGATGGGCTTCTGCCTGTTCAACAACGTGGCGATTGCCGCCCGATACCTGCAGCGGCGCCACGGGGTCAACCGTGTGCTGATCGTGGATTGGGACGTGCATCACGGGAACGGAACCCAGCAGGCCTTCTATCGCGATCCCACGGTTCTGTTCTTCAGCACCCACCAGTATCCCCACTATCCGGGTACGGGAGGCGCAACGGAGCGCGGGGAGGGGCAGGGGGAAGGGACGACGATCAACGTCCCGATGTCGGCCGGGGAGGGGGATGACGGCTATCGCGAGATCTTCGAGCGGGTCCTGGTACCGGCGGCGGACGCCTTCAAGCCGGACTTCGTGTTGGTCTCGGCCGGCTTCGACGCCCATCGGGAAGACCCCTTGGCGGGCATGGGCCTGACCGAGGACGGGTATGGGGCGTTGACGAAGATCGTGCTCGACATCGCCCGTCGCCACAGTCAGGGGCGCGTCCTCTCTTGTCTGGAGGGAGGATACAACCTGGCGGCCCTCTCCGCCTCGGTCGAACGGCATCTCCTCACGATGCTGGCCGCATGAGGAGCGCGAAGGCGTGAAGCATCGCTCCACAGATCGCTTCCCGCTCCCTGGCGTGTCACGAACGGCGTAACCGCTATGCGACGGTCCTGGAAGCTCGTGCTGGGTTTGGCCGTGACGTCCGGCCTCGTGTATCTCTACTACACGGAAGTCAAGCCGGTCGTGATCTTCGGGCTCCGGTCTGACTATGCCAGGGCGATCCCCTACCAGAAGGTGCCGGAGGGAATCGAAAGTCTGCGGGCCGAATCTTGCGGAGCCTGCCACCGGGAGATCTACGAAGAGTGGAAAACCAGCGTCCATGCCCGCGCCTTCGAGGACCCGTTCTTCCAGGCCTATTGGAAGAAGGACCGGAACATCTGGGTCTGCCTGAACTGCCATGCCCCGCTCGAGAACCAGCAGCCCATCGTGATCAAATCCATCCCGCGCGGGCGGGTCGAGAAGGCGGTGCAGGAGCCCAACCCCCACTATGATCCGGCCTATCAGAAGGAGGCCGTCACCTGCGCCGCCTGCCACGTCCGGGACGGGGTCGTCCTGGGCCCCTTCGACGACTCCGCGGCGCCTCATCCGACCGGGTTCGATCCGGCCTTCCGCACCACCCAGGTCTGCTACCGCTGCCATAATGTCGTGTCCGGTCCGGCCCAGTTCTACAACGTGGGGCCTTGCGGGACCTACGCGGAGTACGAAGGCAAGTTCTTCATGAAGGAGAAGGGGTTCATCTGCCAGAGCTGCCACATGCCCGAAGTGGAGCGGCCGGTGGCGGAGGGAGGCCCGATCCGGCTCGGACGCCGCCACCTCTGGCGGGGAGGCCACGACCAGGAGATGGTCAAACAGGCGGTGGCCATCCAGGTGCAGGCCGAGCCGGCCTCGCCGAATCCGGGTGATCGGGTGGACGTGACCCTGACGCTGATCAACGCCGGCGCCGGCCACAAAATTCCGACCGGCGATCCGGACCGGCACTTCACGGTGGACTTCCTGGTGCGGGACGGTCAGGGACGGACGGTGACGCAGCAGAGCCAGACCATGGGACGGTGGATCCTGTGGCAGCCGGTCGTCCTCGAAGTCTACGACAACCGGCTCCTGCCGCTGGCCAGCCGGGAGTACCGGTTCTCCTACCGGCTGCCGGAGACGTCCGCCGGCCTGACCTTGAAAACCCTCGTGCGCTACCATATCCTCACCGAGGAGCAGCACGAGATGCTGGAGCGGAAGTACGGGCTGACGGGGCACGATCCCTACGCCTTTACGATTTACGAACGGGATCTCCCGCTGTCGGACGAGCTGGCCGTGGCGCTGGCGCAGGAGCCGTCCGATCCGCGGCTGAGCTGCCCGGCCGGCGGCAAGAAAACGGGGTAAGCGGGACGAACCAGACAGGAGCGGAGCATGAACCATCCCTTTTTGATCGACACCAATACCCTGGACCAGAACCTGGGCCGTTCGGATCTGGTCGTCATCGACGTGCGCGGCAAGGCGGCCTTCGCCTTCAGCGGCCACATTCCCGGGGCCGTGCACGCGACCTGGCACGAGTTCAGCGATCCCAACGCGGCCGCCAAGGGACTGCTGGATCCGGACGTCGGGCGGCTGGAAAAGAGGATTCAGACGCTGGGCATCAGCAACGACAACGATATCGTCATCTACTCCAACCCATTCGACAACTGGGGCGACGAAGGGCGGATGTTCTGGATGCTCCAGTACCTGGGCCTGACCAAGCTCCGGATCCTGGACGGGGGCTGGGTCAAATGGGTCGCCGAAAAACGGCGTTACGAGTATGGACCGGCGAATCCCAAGCCCGGCACCTTCAAGGCCTCGCCCAATCCGGATCTGATCGTGCTGAAGGACGAGCTGAAGAAGCTGGTGAAACGGCCCCATCCGGAGGCCGTCATCGCGGACGCCCGCAGCCTGGAGGAGTATGCGGGCAAGGAGATGCAGGGCATCCCGCGGCCCGGGCACATTCCTTCGGCCGTCAGCGTGCCGTGGAACGTGTTCCTGAACGCCGACGCGACGGTCAAGGACCTGGACGTCCTCCGGGCCGGCCTGGAGGAGAAGGGGCTGGACCCCGGCAAGGAGGTCATCTGCTACTGCACGGGCGGCGTCCGGTCAGCCTGGCTCTACTTCGTCCTCAAGCTGGCGGGCTATCCGAAGGTGAGGAATTATCCCGGGTCCTGGTGGGAATGGAGCCGGGACTTTGCCGCACCCGTCGAATCGGATGTGAAGTTGCTGCGCAAGATCGTCGGACACGACGAGGCCAAGCCGTCTTGACACTCCAAAAAATCGCGTGTTATCGTCCGCCAGACAACCGAATGCTCCCGTGGATGGACGCGGCGGGCATCAGGGAACTCATCCGGATGAGGAGGTGCAAGATGTCTAAAGCAATCGTCCTGGGATCCGTGGTCTTGGTTCTGATGGCGGCGCTCGTGAGCGTTCCGTTCCTCTCCTCTGTCGCACTGGCAGCAAAGAGCCATGCTGCCGAGGCGGTCGAGCACGCCAAGGAGGCCGTGGCGCACGGGAAGCAGGGCCATGCCGACGCGCTGGTGAAGCACGCGGAAGGGGCGCTGAAGCATGCCGAGGCCGCGCAGAAGGAGAAGGCCAACCCGCACCTGGCCGAGGGCATCAAGGGGTTGAAAGACGCGATCGAGCACGGCAAGGCCGGCCATGCGGACGTGGCGACCAAGGCGGCGGAGAACGCGGTCATGCACCTCTCGGAAGTGAAGTAATTCTCTTCGGCACGAGGCGAGGGGCAGGGGGCGAGAGGTTCTCTCGGTTCTTGCCTCCCGTCTCTGCCGATTCCCCCCCAAGCCTCTCGCCTCTAGTCCCTTGCCAGGTCTTCCATGCGCGTCGGGTTCTTTCAGTTCGGTCCGGTCTTCGGCGAGGTCAAGCGCAACTTGGACCTCGTGACCGACCGGCTGCGGAACATCCGGTGCGATCTGCTCGTGCTGCCGGAGCTGTTCGCCTCCGGATACCAGTTCGTCTCGAAAGAGGAGGTCGAATCGCTCGCCGAGCCGGTGCCGCAGGGGCCGACGACCCAGCGGCTGCTGGATCTCTCGCGCGAGCTGGACGTCCATCTCGTGGCGGGGCTGCCCGAGCGGCAGGGGGACCGGTGCTACAACTCGGCGGTCCTCACCGGTCCCTCCGGCTTTCTTGGGCTCTACCGCAAGACGCACCTCTTTTATGAAGAAACGCTCTTCTTCGCCCCGGGGGACACGGGCTTCCAGGTCTGGGACATCGGGCCGGCAAAGGTCGGTCTGCTGGTCTGCTTCGACTGGTTTTATCCGGAGGCGGCCAGGACCCTGGCCCTGAAGGGCGCCGACCTCCTCTGCCACCCATCCAACTTGGTGCTCCCGCACTGTCCGGACGCGATGGTGACCCGGTGCCTGGAAAACCGGGTGTTCAGCATCACGGCCAACCGCATCGGAGCCGAGGAACGGGGCGGCAAGGCCAAGCTCACCTACATCGGCAGCAGCGAGATCGTGACGCCGCAGGGAACCGTGCTCCGTCGCGCACCGCGGGATCGGGAAGACCTGGCGATCGTCGAGATCGATCCGGCCGAGGCCCGCAACAAATCGCTCAATCCCTACAACGACCTGCTCCGCGACCGCCGCCGGTCCCTCTACGAGCTGTAGCCGACCTTGCCTTTTCCCAAACCGATGTTACCTTGTGGACCGTTCGCCTCCGCGGTAGGATTACGTCATGGCCATGTCGCTCGGCAAAGGCATCTTTCTGGTCGCAACCCCGGCCTTGCGGGATCCCAACTTCCGCCAGACCGTGGTCCTGCTGTGCGAGCACGGGCCGGAGGGGGCCCTCGGGGTCGTGGTCAACCGGCCCACGGGGATGCTGGTGGCCGAGGCTTTGCCCCAGATCCCCGTGTTGGAAGGGCAGGGCCACCTGCTCTATTCGGGCGGGCCGGTCCAGCCGAACCACGTGCTGATCCTCTACCGGCTGGCCCAGGAGCCGGCCAACACGCATCACGTGTTCGACGGGGTCTACCTGGGCGGCGACATGAATGCGCTGGAGCGGGTCCTCACGTCCCCGAGCGGACCGGACGCGTTTCGCGCCTACATGGGCTACTCGGGCTGGGGGCCGGGGCAACTGGAGAACGAGATGAAGACCGGCTCCTGGATCACCCTGCCGGCCGATCCCTCCGTGGTCTTTGAGAAGGATCCGTCACGGATCTGGCCCGACATCCTGCTTTCGTTGGGCAAGCCCCTCGACCTCTACGCCGAGATGCCCTTCGATCCAAATTTGAACTGACAACGCTGAACGATGAACGCTGAGCGATGAATGAGGAGGTTTCCTCGAGGTTCATTCATCGTTCAGCATTCAGTACTGCTTTTAAGAAGCGTCCCGTGTGCGAGTCCGGCGCAAGCGCCACCTGCTCCGGACGGCCTTCGGCGACGATCCTTCCTCCCGCTTCCCCTCCCTCCGGGCCCAAGTCGATGATCCAGTCGGCCGCCTTGATCACGTCCAGGTTGTGCTCGACCACCAGGACCGTATGGCCCGCGTCTACGAGTTTGCCGATGACTGCGAGGAGCTTCTTGACGTCCTCCAGGTGGAGCCCGGTGGTCGGCTCGTCCATGATGTAGAGGAGTCCGCCGGCCGTACCCCGTCCGCGTGGCGGGGCCTCCCGCTGGCTCGCCAGCTCGGCCGCGATCTTGAGACGTTGGGCCTCGCCGCCGGACAGGGTCGTGGCCGGCTGGCCCAGCCGCAGGTAGCCCAGGCCGATGGAGGCCAGCAGGTGGAGCTGCTCGCCCAGCCGTGTGGCGCCGGAGAACAGGGCCTGGGCTTCGGTGACCGTCATGCCGAGGACCTCGTGGATCGTCCGGCCGCGGAACTTCACGCCCAGCACGTCCGGCCGGAACCGCCGCCCCTGACATTCCTCGCAGGTCACGTACAGGTCTTCGAAGAAGTACATCTCGAGCTTCTCGTAGCCGTTGCCCTGGCACCGCTCGCACCGGCCGCCCGGGGTGTTGAAGGAGAAGTGGGCGGCGGTGAGCCCCCGGCGCCTGGCTTCCGGGACCGAGGCGAAGAGCCGCCGGATCTCGTCGAAGGCCTTCAGATAGGTGATGGGATTGGAGCGCGGCGTCCGGCCGATCGGCTCCTGGTCGATCAGCCTGGCTCCCCGCAGGTGCTCCAGGCCCTTGATCGCGCTGAACCGGCCCATGGGAAGCGATTGGACCCGAAACGCCCGGGCCACGGCCCGATAGAGCGTGTCCTCCACCAACGTGCTCTTCCCGGAGCCGGACACGCCGGTCACGCAAACCAGCATCTGGAGGGGAATGCGGACCGTGAGGTTCTTGAGGTTGTGTTCCCTGGCGCCGGTGACGATCAGGGAGCGGCCGTTGCCCCTGCGCCTGGTCCGGGGCACGGGAATCGCTTCTTCCCCGCGGAGGTACCGGGCGGTCAGGGCGCGGCGGTCTGCCGCAAACTCGGCGGATGGTGCCGCACAGACGACCTCGCCGCCCTTTTCGCCGGACCAGGGGCCCAACTCCACCGCGTAATCCGCCGCCTGGATCATCTGCCGGTCATGCTCCACGACGACGACCGTGTTGCCCGAGGCAGCCAGGTCCCGGAGGATGCCAGCCAGCGTCGCCGTGTCACGGGCGTGGAGACCGATGGTCGGCTCATCCAGCACGTACAGGGTGCCGACCAGCCTGGCTCCGAGCTGGTTCGCGAGGGCGATCCGCTGGGCCTCCCCGCCCGAGAGGGTCCTGGTCTGTCGAGAGAGGGTCGGGTAGCCGAGCCCGACCCGGAGAAGGAAGCTGAGCCTCGTCCGAAGCTGCCGCAGAATGTCCTTGGCGACCGATGCCTCGAACGTCGGCAGCTCGAGGGTTTCCACCCAGGTGGCCGCCTCCTGGATCGTCAATTCCATGAGCTGGTGGATGTTCCGCTGCGCGACCTTGACCGCCAGGGCCTCGGGCTTGAGCCGGGACCCGCCGCAGGCAGGGCAGGGGAAGGGGGTCCGGTACCGGCTGAGGAAGACCCGCACGTGCAGCTTGTAGCGCTTCTGTTCCAGATATTCGAAGAACTGTTGGATCCCCTCGAACTTGCCGTCCCCTTTCCAGAGAAGCGTCCGCACCGGTTCGGGCAATTGGCTATAAGGGGTGCTCAGGCTGACGCCGCGCCGCTTCATGGCCAGCAACATCTGCTTCTGCCACCAGTCCGTGCCCGGCTTGCTCCAGGGCTCGATGGCTCCGTCGGCCAGCGAACGGCCCCGGTCCGGCACGACCAGGTCCTCGTCGTACCGCAGGATGTTGCCGAACCCCTTGCACTCGGGACAGGCTCCGAGCGGGTGGTTGAACGAGAAGAGGACCGGCCGGATCGGAGGGAAAGTCCGGCCGCAGCGCTGGCAGCGGAAGGCGGCGCTGTAGGTCTGCGTCCCCTGTCCGATCACGTCCACGGCGCAGAGGCCGTGGCCCTCGCGAAAGGCCGTCTCCACCGCTTCGGTCAATCGGCCCCGGTTGTCCGGGCGGAGGGCCAGACGGTCCAGCACCACCAACAGCTCCCGCCGTCCAGCCCGGGGAATCGAGATCCCCGGCTGCAGGTTCAGAATCTCGTCCCCGCACTTCAGCCGGACGAACCCGCGCCGGAGCAAAGATTCCACCAGGGCCCGGTCATGGCCTGGCCCCAGGTCCTGAATCGGAAAGAGCACCATGGCCCGTGCGTCGGAGAAGCGGGCGAGCAGGTCGTCCGCGACGGCGCCCGGGTGAAAGCCGCGCGCCTCCTGCTGACAGTCGGGGCAGACCGGGCGGCCCGCCTTGGCGAAGAGCAGACGCAGGAGATCCGCCACCTCTGTGGCCGTGGCCACGGTCGAGCGGGCCGTGCGCACCGGATTCTTCTGCTCGATGGCGATGGCCGGACGGATGTTGAGCAGCCGGTCCACGTCGGGCCGGTCCACCCTGTCCAGGAACATCCGGGCGTAAGTCGAGAGGGACTCGACGTAGCGCCACTGGCCCTCCGCGAAGAGGGTGTCGAAGGCGAGGGAGGACTTGCCGGAGCCGGAGACCCCGGTGACGACGGTGACCGCGTTGTGCGGGATCCGCAGCGAGATGTTCTTGAGATTGTTCTGCCTCGCCCCCTCGACGACGAGATAGGTGCCGGGGGACCTGGGGGAATTGGGGAAGCTTGCCATGCGAGGTCTCTTGCTGGAGCGGTACAACGAATATCCTAGCGAATCTGACGGCGGCGGAACAATGACAAAGTCTGGCAGCGTCCCGCATGGGCGGAGGCCATCCGGGGCGAGCGCCGCCCGCATCGAAAAGGGCAGGGGTTGCAATTCGCGGCTAAGAAACCTATTCTAGGTGTCTCTCGAGCAGCAGGAACTACTCAATGGGCAGCTAGGACCACGTCGCTCCTCCGAAAAGGACGCCGCTCATGACCGGTTCGGTCTGGTCATTTTGGCACCGGCTTCGCGTGCAGCAGAAGGTGACGGTGATCCTCCTGACCGTTTTCTTCCCCCTGCTGGGCGCGATCGCGCTCCAGACCGTCTCGGCCGGCCGCGCGTTGACCCTGCACGAGCAAGTACGGCAACTGCTTCTCGCGCGTGAGCAAGTGCAGGTTCTGCGACGACTCGCCGTGGACATCGAAGATGCGTTCCGCGGCTATTTGCTCACCAGGCAGGAAGCGTTCCTGGGCCCGATGCAGGAAGCCGAGCCCAAGCTTCAATCCACCATCGGCAGCATCAACGCGTTGGCGGAAGGCGTCCCCGAGCTCCGCGAGGATATCCGACGCGTCAGCGAGGGGCTTGACTCGCTCCTCGAGTCGAAGCACCAGCTCATCCGACGCGTCCATGCCGGGCATTTCGACGAAGTCATCACGTACGTGCGCTCCGGCAAAGGTCTCGCCCTTTCCCAGGCGGTTCGGAACGAGTTCCGTTCGATCGAGGACGGGCTGGAGAGCCAGCTCCGACGCCTGGAAATTCGGCAGGCGACTCTGGCGCGCGACACGTTCTGGGGCTTGCTGTTGGTGGTGCTGGGGGGCGCGGCGCTCGGGCTGGTCGGAGCGCGGCTGCTGACCCGCTCGATCACCAAGCCCATCTCGCTGCTGCAATCCTCGGTGGTCTCGCTGGGGGAACGGGTCGAATTGGACCAAGAGCCGGAGCCGATCTCCATCCGTTCCACCGACGAGATCGGGCAGCTGGCTCGATCCTTCGAAGAGATGGCTCAGCGCGTCCGCGCGCACCTCCGCGAGTTGGAAACCATCAACGCCATTGGGCACGAGATCAACATGATCGGCGCCGACGGATTGGCTGGAGTGCTCGGGCGGATCACCGACCGTGCGTCCGAGTTGCTCCAGGCGGACGTCTGTCTGGTGATGTTGCGCGACAGCGAAATGGGGTGCTGGGTGGTCGAGGCGGCGTCGGGTGAGTGGAACGATCGGCTGCACAAGTCGGTCATGTTGTGGGAAGAGTTCCCGATCTCGGTGCAGGCTTTTGAGACTAGGCAGCCTGCTTTTGGCGAAGATTTGCAGGCCGACGCACGGCCGGAGGTCGTCCGGCGCAACCTCATCGGTCAGAGCATGTTGTCGGTTCCGCTCCTGTCGCGGGGCGAGCCGTTCGGCGTGCTGGTGCTGCTCCAAAATCGTCCGATGCGTCGGGAGGCTTGGAACCTCCGGCTGGCGGAGGGGTTCGCCGAAGAGGCCGCCGTCGCCATCGTCAACGTCCGCCTCTACGAGGCGGTGCATCAGCAACGGAAGGGGCTCGAGTCACGCCTCAGACAGTTGGAGCACATGGCCGAGATGCTGGCGCACGACCTCAAAGGGCCGGGCGAACGGATGGAACGGCTGGCCGGCCTCATCAGATCGAAATACAGCGAGCACCTCGATGCGCGCGCCCAGCGATGGCTGCAGCTCGTGGAGGAAGACGGCAAGGAGCTGATTGCGCGTGTGGAAAATCTCCTGGCGGTGGCTCGCGTCGGCGCGCGGAAGGAGCCCGTCGAGGCGGTGGATCCGGGGATCGTGATCGAGGGGGTGCTCAAGGCCAGGGCCGGCGAGCTGGAGCAGAAACGCGTTCATGTAGAAATCGAGAGGGGATTCCCCCTGCTCGCCTGCCATGCGGCTTACCTCCGGCAGGTGTTTGACAACCTGATCGGCAACGCGATCAAGTTTGCCGGAGACGCTCCGCAGCCGGTGGTCCGGGTGGCCTGCGAGCGGAAGGGAGCGAAGGCGCACATCTCGGTCAGCGACAACGGTCCTGGAATCCCGCCGGCGCAGCAGGAGAAGGTGTTTCAGCCGTTCGTCCGTCTGCAGCCGGACAGGACCAGGGGGAGCGGGATCGGCCTGACCATTGTCAAGCGCATCGTCGAATGGTATGGAGGACGGGTCTGGATCGAGTCGGACGGGCGGTCTGGCTGCACGGTGACGTTTACGATCCCCATGCTAGGCGAATTCTTCGTCAAATCCCCACAGGAACGGACGTGCGGGACCGGTGAGACGATGGGGGAGAACCGCGATGCCTGACCAGGCACTGGACTCCGTCACCAGTCGCCAAAAGGCGAAGACGTTTACGATCTTGCTCGTCGAGGACAGCGCCTCGGACACGGAATTGCTGCTGAACGCGATCGAGGAGGCCGATCTGAAGGCTATCAAGGGCGACATTGACTTCGAGGTGCGGTCGAGCGCCGAGGGAGCCCTACAGGCCTTGGCCGAGCGGCCGATCGATCTGGTCCTGACCGACATGATGCTGCCCGGGATAGACGGGCTGGACCTGGTCGCCAAGATTCAGGAGATCGACCGCAACTTGCCGGTCTTGGTCGTGACCCGCGTCAACGAAGTGCCGGCCGCTGTGGATGCGCTCCGACGCGGGGCGTACGATTACGTCTTGAAGCCGGTCAACCCCGATGACCTGGGTATGCGCCTGCACCGGGCCATCCGGATCTCGGAAATCCTTCGCCGCAATACCCTCTACGAGCGGGTGATGCAGCAGGAGTTGACCGAAAATGGATTGGTCGGGGTGAGCGAGGCCCATCGGCAAATCTTGAGCCGGGTGCGGGAGGCCGTGCAGGGCCGCGCCCCGGTGCTGATCGTCGGAGAGACAGGCACCGGGAAAGGGCTGATCGCCCGGATGATCCACGCCGAGAGCGAGGAACGGGACAAGCCGTACCAGGTGATTGATTGCACGACGTTACCGGAAGGAATGGCGGAGAGCGAGCTGTTCGGGCACGTGCGCGGAGCCTTCACCGGCGCGATCGCGGACAAGCCGGGGCTCATCGAATTGGCCAACGGAGGCACGGCTTTCCTGGACGAAATCGGGGATTTGCCGCTGCCCTTGCAGGCCAAGCTGTTGCGGGTCCTGGAGGACAACGAGGTGCGCCCGGTCGGAGGGACCAGGATCAAGCGGGTGGACATGCGGTTCATTGCGGCGACCAATCAGGACCTCGAAGAGAAGATCAAGACCGGCGCGTTCCGCAAGGACCTCTTCTACCGGCTCGCGGGCATCGTGATTCGGGTCCCGCCGCTGCGGGAGCGTCCCGAAGATATCCCGGTCATTGCCCGCCATCTCGTGGGCCAATTCGGACGGGAATTGGGGAAGCCCGACTGCGCGCTGGAACCAGCCGCCTTGACGGAGCTCTCCACCTATTCCTGGCCTGGCAACGTCCGCGAGCTGCGCAACGTCGTCGAACGAGCCGTGATGCTGGCGTCTGGAGATCGAATTGGCCGCTCCGATGTCAAGGTTCTCCTTCCTGAGTCCAGGAAGGCCCAGAGCGCAATGGATTTTTCGGGTTACGTCTCGGACACCTATGAGCAGGGGAGGAAGAAGATCCTGGCCGAGTTCACCAACGCCTTCCTGAAAGCCAAGCTGGCGCTATACGCCGGCAACGTGGGCAAGGCGGCTGAGCATAGCGGGATGACCCGCCAGCACTTCTCCTTCCTGATGAAGCGGTTTCTCGACTGACTGAGCCGCAGAAGAGCAGCCTCCGCTGACGGTTTCACTTCGGTAACGCTTCTCTATCCCCTTACTGATCCAGCTCCAGCCATTTCCTTTCCCGACTCTCTCGAAGGTTTCGACCTGGTAACCCAAAAGGTCGATGCGGCGCTTCCGGCCCCAGGTTTCCTCGCTTTTCGTCGTAATTCCTTTGCGTCACGCCCTGAATATGACAGGAAAGAAGAATTCTGCAGAGGTTCTAACATGGCGAATTGCCTGACGACTTTCAATTTGATCCAGCCTGGAGCGAAGACATTCCCTTACCCGAATCGATCCGCGACTTTACAGACCAGTAACGTCCCATTGGATCGATCGAAAATCATAAGTTTTATCAACGTCTTGCGTTGACTCTCGCCGGCAACTCCTCCGGCCGCTCCTGGCAATGGTCTTGCTCAACTGCTGTGAGGGCAGCGTGTGTGCTGATGCGTGCTGAAGGGGGGTGGTAGTCAGACAAGTTCGGACAGTGAGATGGCAGACTCGGAGAACTTCATTCAGGAGGTGTAGACGATGTTCTTATCACGACGGCAATTCTTGAAAGTCTCGGCTGGCACGGTCGCGGCCGCGGCGATCGCCGACAAGGCCCTCGCCCTCACGGCCCTGC